>JANXXA010000109.1 GCA_025350885.1 Phenylobacterium sp. | reverse complement strand
GACCTGATCTTCATGGACGTGCAGATGCCGGTGATGGACGGCCCGACCGCCACCCGGGCGATCCGCGAGGCCGAACGCGCGGAGGGCCGGGGCCGCACGCCGATCGTGGCGCTGACCGCCAACGCCATGCCCGACCAGATCGCCGAATACCTGGCCGCCGGCATGGACGGCCACGTGGCCAAGCCCATCGAGGCCGCCGAGCTGTTCGCCGCGCTGCGCCTGGCCGAGGTGCGGGATGATGATGAGGCGTCGGCGGCGGCGTGACCACTGGGCGGCTCGAGACGAGTCACAAATGTTCGTACTTTGTTCTTGACAGCGGAATTCATTTTCGCTAGGATATTGTCAGCGTCGATTGTTGCGCCCGGGGCCTGAGGGCCGGGCGCGGGCTCGGGGTTTTATTCCGCTTTTGCAAGGTCCCGCTTGAGGGGCCGCTGCCACCCGCCGGGCTCGCTCGCGCGGGCGCTTCATTTTCACGCCTTCATGCCTTCACGGGAGCCTTTGCCTTGTCCGACGATGAGATCCTTCGCGAGGCGCGTGAGGCGTTCGAGCTGGCGGCTGACGCGGAAGCCGAGAATCGGCGGGACGCGCTGGACGACCTGCGGTTCGCCCGGCTGGGTGAGCAGTGGCCGGCGGCGATCCAGCGCGAGCGCGAGCTGGACGGGCGGCCCTGCCTGACCATCAACCGGCTGCCGGCGTTCATCCGCCAGGTGGTCAATGACGCGCGGCAGAACAAGCCGGCGATCGTCGTCCATCCGGTGGACGACCGCGCCGATCCGGCGACCGCCGAGGTGTTCAACGGCCTGATCCGGCACATCGAGCAGAGCTCCGATGCCGAGGTGGCTTATGACACCGCGCTGGACTTCGCGGTGACCGGCGGGTTCGGCTATTTCCGGATCAACACCCGCTATGCGTCCGACGACGGGTTCGACCAGGACCTGGTGGTGGAGCGGGTGGCCAACCCGTTCTCGATCTATGGCGACCCGGATGGCGCGGCGGCGGATTCATCGGACTGGAACTCGGCGTTCGTCGTCGACACCTTGCCCAAGGCCGTCTTCGAGGCGCGCTGGAAGGGCGCCGATCCGGTGGACTGGGCGGCGGATTCCTATGCTTCGCTCACGGGCCCCTGGCTCGAGGGCGACCGGGTGATGGTGGCCGAGCACTGGCGGCGCGACGCGGTGCAGCGTACCATCCTGGCGCTGTCCGACGGCCAGGTGGTCGAGCAGGCGGTCTATGTGGCGCAAAAGGCGATGTTCGACGCCCTGGGGGTGGGTGTTGTCGGCCGGCCGCGCAGCGTCGCCAGCCACCGGGTGACGCAGCGGATTCTCACCGGCGCAGATGTGCTGGAGACGGTGGAGTGGGCCGGGCGCTACATCCCCATCGTGCCGGTCTATGGCGAGGAACTGCATGTGGACGGCCGCCGTCGGCTGCGCGGGCTGGTGCGCGACGCCAAGGACCCGCAGCGGATGTTCAACTACTGGCGGACGACCTCGACCGAACTGGTGGCGGTGCAGACGCATGAGGCGGAGCATGCGCTGGCGGATCGGGTCACGGGGGCGGCGCGTCGATCCTCGCGTTGAGCGCCTGGACATAGTCGCGAACGTCGGTGGGCCAGCCGGCGATCAGCTGCTCGAACTGGCCAGGGTCCCTGGCGAACAGCGCGCGGGTGGCGTCCTCGTAGCCGGGGAGGTCGCCCCCGAGCGTGGTCATCACGCGGTATGTGGCTTCCAGCGCTTCCCGCGCGGCGTCCGGACCGCTCGCCTCGCGGCGGGCGTCCTCCACCAGGCGGCGCAGGGCGGCCGAGGCGCCGCCGGGCTGCCGGGCCAACCAGTCCCAATGGCGGGGCAGGAGGGTCACCTCGCGCGCAGTGACACCGAGCCTGGGGCGGCCGCGGGCGGGCTTTGGCTGAAACCGCGGTGGCGCGAGTTTCGCCACCACATCGGCAAGCGATCCCCGAAGGTCAAGCTCAAGCGTGCGGCCGGTTTCGTCCTCGAACACCAGGGGCTGTTCGCCGCGGTGGGCGTGCGCGGCGGATATCACAGCGGCAAGCTCGCCGCGCGCGATGAGCCGAACACCGGCGAAGGCCGTGACGCAGGAGATTGACGACGACACTCTGCTGATCGCTCCCTTTCAGCCCGGATGAAATTACCAGCCGGGAGCGCGCCCGACCAGTCGCATTTGGAATGCGGCGTTCACGCCCCGGGATTTTCCGCCGTCCTTACCGATGGTCACAGACCAGATGATGGAGACCGTAATGCCGAACGCACCCCTTGGTCAGCCGCGATCCGTGCCGGATCCGGAAGGCGAACTCTACGATCAGGAAATGGCCAGGATCAGGGCCCAGCGGCAGGTGGAGGAACGCGGACTCCGCTCGCCCGTCGACCTGGCGCGGGATGCGCTGCATGACTTCCAGCACGGTCCCGCCATTGCCCGTCCGTCCCTGGCGGCGTCGTTCATTCCGGTGGTCGGACCGGCCTGGGAAGCGGCCGCCGATCTTCAGGATGGGAACTATGGTGGTGCGGCCTTCAACGCAGCCATGGCGGTGACTGACGTCCTCCCGTTCGGCGTGGCGGTGAAGGGCTTGAATGCCGCGCGGAAGGGGGTCGGGCTGGTGAAGAAGGGGTCCGTTACGGCAGGTGCGGCAGCCAGCCGTCTGCGGGCCTGGGGCCTGGTGAAGAAGGGGGAGGAAGAGGTGCACCACGCCGTCCGGCTCAACGGTACGAGCCGATCCGTACAGGACTGGCGAAATCACTACCCGTTCCTCAAAGTCTTGCCCAAGGAACAGCATCGGCGGTTGACGGGAAGCTGGAACGGAAAGCCGATGTACGATCCGGTCCGACGCATGTGGTATGGCACGACCGACTGGATGAAGGCTGTGCCGACGGGTGTGGCCGGGTACGCCGCAGATTCATGGGAAAATTTCTCGCAGCCGTTTTCGCTGGACGGCCCTGATCGTGGCGCCGGTCCTCCGTGATGAATTTTCAACTTGCGGAACAGGCCCCACAGTGTCGTTCTTGCTATGTTCGAATTGGGGACTGCCATGAAGACATCAGATGTGGACTTTCATTACCCGGTGCTGGGGTTCACGCCGGCCGATCAGGAAATCTGGGGATTTCCCGACCTGGACCGTCTGACGAAGTGTGGACCCCGCACGCTGAAGAACGACCTGCAGGCGGGCATGGAACTCATAGACGCTGACGGGCG
>JANXXA010000104.1 GCA_025350885.1 Phenylobacterium sp. | reverse complement strand
GGAGGCGGTGCGCAAGCGGCCGGGCATGTATATCGGCGACACCGACGATGGCTCCGGCCTGCACCATATGGCGTTCGAGATCATCGACAACGCCGTCGATGAAGCCCAGGCGGGTTTTTGCGATCGGGTCAGCCTGGTGCTGAACGGCGACGGCTCCGTCACCGTGCGCGACAATGGCCGCGGCATCCCCACCGACATCCATGTGGAGGAAGGGATTTCGGCCGCCGAGGTGGTGCTCACCAAGCTGCACGCCGGCGGCAAATTCAACCAGAATTCCTACAAGGTCTCCGGCGGCCTGCACGGCGTCGGCGCCGCGGTGGTAAATGCGCTCTCGGAATGGATGGACGTGCGCATCTGGCGCAATGGCCAGGAACATTTTCTCCGGTTCCAGCACGGCGATACCGTCGCCCCGCTGGCCGTCGTCGGCCCGTCCGATGCGCCCACCGGCACCGAAGTGACGTTCAAGCCGAGTTCCGGGACGTTCACGCGGACAGAGTATGATTTCGCCATCCTGGAACGCCGCTTGCGCGAACTGGCATTCCTTAACTCGGGCCTGCGCATCGTGCTGCGCGATGAGCGTCACACCCCGGCGGTGGAAACCGAGCTTTTTTACGAAGGCGGGCTGGTGGCCTTCGTGGAATGGCTGGACCGCGCCAAGACGGCGGTATTTACCCCGCCGATCAATCATCGTGGCGGCGATACCGGCAACGGCATGCGGGTGGAATTCGCGCTCTCCTGGAACGATAGTTTCCACGAAAACATGCTGTGCTTCACCAACAACATCCCGCAGCGCGACGGCGGCACCCACCTGGCCGCGTTCCGCTCGGCCCTGACCCGGATCATCACCGGCTATGCGGAAAGCTCCGGCGCGGCCAAGCGCGAAAAGGTCTCCGTCGGCGGCGAGGACGCGCGCGAGGGCCTGACCTGCGTCCTGTCGGTCAAGGTGCCGGACCCGAAGTTCTCCTCCCAGACCAAGGACAAGCTGGTCTCCTCCGAGGTGCGTCCGGCCGTCGAGGGCCTGGTCGGCGAGGGCCTGGGCTCCTGGTTCGAGGAGCACCCTGCCGAGGCGCGCCTGATCGTTCAGAAGATCGCCGAGGCCGCCGCCGCCCGGGAAGCCGCCCGAAAGGCCCGCGAGCTGACGCGGCGCAAGTCGGCGCTGGATATCTCGTCCCTGCCCGGCAAGCTCGCCGACTGCGCCGAGAAGGACCCCGCCAAGTCGGAGATATTCATTGTCGAGGGCGACTCGGCCGGCGGCTCGGCCAAGCAGGCCCGCAACCGCGACAACCAGGCGATCCTGCCCCTGCGGGGCAAGATCCTCAACGTCGAGCGCGCGCGTTTCGACAAGATGCTGGGGTCCGAGCAGATCGGCACCCTGATCACCGCCCTGGGCGCCGGGATCGGTCGCGACGACTTCGATATCGAAAAGATCCGCAACCACAAGATCGTGCTGATGACCGACGCCGACGTCGACGGCGCGCACATCCGCACCCTGTTGCTGACCTTCTTCTACCGGCAGATGCCGCAGGTGATCGAGCGCGGCTATCTCTATATCGCCCAGCCGCCGCTCTATAAGGCGTCGAAGGGCAAGTCGGTGCGCTCTCTGAAGGACGACCCGGAGCTGGAGATCTACCTGATCGACGAGGGCGTCGACGGGGCCACGCTGGACCTGTCCAGCGGCGAGCGGATCACCGGCGCCGACCTGCTGGCGATGGTTCAGACCGCGCGCGGCGCCAAGGCCAATGTCGAGCGGCTGGCCGCGCGTGCGCCAGCCTTCGCCATTGAGCAGGCCGCGCTCGCCGGCCTGCTGGCGCCCGGCGGCGATCCGGCGGTGGCGGCCAGGCGCCTGGATCTCTATGCCGAGGAAGGCGACGGCGACTGGACCGGCGCGCCGGGCGAGGCGGGGAGTTTCGTCTTCGCCCGCGTCAAGCGCGGCGTTTCCGAACGCATCGTGCTGGACGAACTGCTGCTGCAGGCGGCCGACGCAAGGCGGCTGGCCGAACGCTCCCGGGAGCTGGCGGTGATCTTCGAGGGCCGGGCCACCTTCACGCGGCGCGACCGCGCCACGGTGGTGCGGGGGCCGATCGATCTGGTCAATGCGGTGATGGACAATGGCCGCCGCGGCCTGTCGGTGCAGCGCTACAAGGGCCTGGGCGAGATGAACGCCGACCAGCTGTGGGAGACCACGCTGGACGCCGACGCCCGCACCCTGTTGCAGGTCAAGGTCAACCACGCCGACGACGCCGACGACATGTTCACCCGCCTGATGGGCGACCTGGTCGAGCCGAGGCGCGAGTTCATCCAGACCAATGCGCTCGACGCCGAGGTGGACGTTTAGGGGCTGGCTCCGCATTCGGCCGCCCTGTCTTCCCCCGATACGGGGGAAATGTCGGCAATGGCCCCGGACTTGTTCCGGGGCCGGTCGACAATGGGGGAAGTATTCTTCTTCTGCTTCCACTTCCCCCATCGACCCGCGATGCAAGAGCATCTTGGGCCACTTCCCCCGTATCGGGGGAAGACAGCCTGCTAACGGCTCAGGGCGTCCAGGATGGTGAGAATGACGCCGTTCATCTCCCGGAAGACGTCGTCAGCCGAGAACCGCATCACGCTGACCCCTTGCGATCTGAGGAAGGCGTCGCGGCGGGCGTCTCGCTGCGGATTGTCGCCAATGCTGTGCGCTTCGCCGTCGACTTCAATCGCCAGGCGTTTCGCGGGGCAGTAGAAATCGAGGATATAGGGGGCAAAGGGGTGCTGCCGGCGGAACTTGAAGCCCTCGAGCTTGTGTCCCTTCAGCTGCTCCCAGAGCAGGCGCTCCGGCGGCGACATGTCGCGGCGCAGTTCCTGGGCGCGCTCGACCAGCAGGCTGGGCCGCTGATCGTCCAGCTCTGAAAACCCGCCGACCACCTCCAGCACCGCGTCGCCGTAGCGGGCGAGTTTGCCTTCGCCGACGCCGTTGATGCGTTCCAGGGCGGCGCGCCCGGCCGGCTTGAGGGCGGCGATCTCGGCCAGGGTGCGGTCGTGGAAGATCACATTGGGCGGGACGTGCTGGGCCTTGGCCTGGGCCGAGCGCCAGGCGCGCAGGGCCTCGAACAGGGCGGCGTCGCCGGACGCCATCTCCAGCGCCTCGCGGCCCTTGCGCGCGCGCCGCGTCGCCTTGGCCGGGGCCTCGGCGCGGGTCTGGATCATCACCCGGCGTTCGCCGCGGAACACCCGCCGGACCGCCTCGGCGTCGCCGACCCCGACCAGCGGGCGGCCGTCGTTGGGGTCTTCGCGCAGCAGGCCCTCGAACAGCAGCTGCTCGACCAGGTCGCGCCAGGCGGCCAGCGGCTGGTCCTTGCCGATCCCCCAGGTGGAGAGCCCGGCCTCGTGGTCGCTGACGTCCTTGGTCCTGCCCAGCAGATGGTCGACCAGCCGGCCCCGGCCATACCGCCCGGCCAGCCGGTGCGCGGCCGACAGCGCCTTCTGCGCGGCCTGCGTGGAGTCGCTCATCTCCACCTGTCCGGTGCAGAGGTCGCACTGGCCGCAGACCTCGACCTCGGCCTCGCCAAAGTACCGCCGCACGGTGGCGGCGCGGCAGCCGGTCCCGTCCAGCAGGGCGTAGAGCTGACGGACCTTGCCGACCTGCACCTGCTTGACGGCGGGCTCCATGTCCCGCTCGGCGATCCGGCGCAGCGCCCAGCTCATGTCGGCCGCGCCATAGAGGGTGATGCCCTCGGCGGGGTCACCGTCGCGCCCGGCGCGGCCGATCTCCTGCCAGTAGGCCTCGATGGACGACGGCGGATCGGCGTGGATCACGAAGCGGACGTCGGGCTTGTCGACCCCCATGCCGAAGGCAATGGTGGCCACCATGACCGCCACGTCGGCCTGCAGGAACTGCTCCAGCCGGTCGATCCTGAGCTGGCGTTCCAGGCCGGCGTGATAGGCCAGCGCCGGGACGCCGGCGTCGCGCAGGGTCTGGGCCAGCTTGTCGACCCCGTCGCGGGATCCGGCATAGACCACGCCGGACCGGTCGGGCCGGGCGGTGACCAGCTCGACCACGCGGGCGTGGCCGGCGCCGCGCTTGCGCTCAGCTGAGAGGATCAGTTCGGGCCGGGCGAAGCTGGCGACGAATTCGGCCGACTGCTCCAGCCTGAGCTCCGCGCGGATGTCCTCGCGGGTCCGCACGTCGGCGGTGGCGGTCACCGCCAGGCGCGGGACGCCGGGGAAGATCTCCGCCAACCGGCCCAGCATCCGGTAGTCGGGGCGGAAATCGTGGCCCCACTGGCTGACGCAGTGGGCTTCGTCGATGGCGATCAGCGCGAGCGGGATGCGCGCCAGCCGCTCCAGCATCAAGGGCTGCATCAGCCCTTCCGGCGAGACGTAGAGCAGGTCGAGGTCGCCCGCCTCGATGCGCCGCCAGATCTCGCCCTTCTCGGCGGGGTCGATGTTGGAATCCAGCCGGGCGGCGGCGACCCCCAGCTGCTGCAGGGCCGCCACCTGATCGGTCATCAGGGCGATCAGCGGCGAGACGACCAGGCCCAGTCCGGGCCGGATCAAGCTGGGGATCTGATAGCAGGCGCTCTTGCCGCCGCCGGTGGGCAGCACGGCCATGGCGCTGCGGCCGGCCAGGACCTCGGCGATCACCTCGCCCTGCATCCCCTTGAACTCGGGGTAGCCAAAGGTGTGGCGCAGGATGTCGCGGGCTTGCTGCAGGGATGCCGCGTCCGTGGGATCGGGGTCGAGCTTGGCGACGGCAGCGGTCATCGCGCCCTTATGCCGCTGACTCGGGCGTCAGGCCAGCGGGCGATCTCAGACCATGGCCTGGAGCTGGGTGCGGTCCTGGATACCGCGCACAGCCCAGAGCAGCCGCAGGGCAGCCCGACCCGAAAGCCGCTCGGGATCAAAGTCCTTCCGCAGCGAAAGGGTGTCGAGGATCGCGTCGTCGCCCGGGTTTATGCGTCGGGCGCACATGTTCCAGTCGGCGAACATGCGCCGGTCCGCGGGGCCGGCCTGCAGCACCCTGGCGTCGCTGTGGCGCGGATCGTTGCAGATCCGCCCATAGGTGGTCAGCACGGCCTGCGCCGGCCCCTCCAGCGTCTGAAGGAAATAGCCCTCGTGGACCAGCAGCAGGCCGGTGACGTCGACCGCGCGGTTGTTGCGGATGGAGGCGCGGATGATGTCGCCGATGATCTCGTCGACCCCCGCCGCATTGAGCGCGCCAGCGCTGGCCCGCAGGTCGAGGGCCTGGCGGCTGGCGTAGACCAGTCGGTGCAGTGTCCGGCTGCCGGAGATGAGGCTCATGTCAGGTCACCTTTCGGAGACCCCATACGCCTTCAGAAGTTGCCCGGCGGCTAACGCCGGGCGTCTCAGGCGTCCGCGTCCATCCGGCTGATGGTCAGTTTTCGGGCCCAGTGGGTTCCCATGCGGTTGACGAACGCCTCGGGCCGCTCGGCCAGGGCGTCGGTTTCAAGCCACAGGCGCTTGAGGTGGCGCACCCGGCCCGTGGCGGGGTCGTCCTCGTAAGCACTGCGGCCGTGCAGGACGTGGTAATTGTTGATGAACTGCATGTCGCCGGGCTGGAAATCCATGATCACCGAGTAGCCGCCGCCCTCGGCGTGGTCCTGCATCCAGGTCAGGGCCTCGATGGCCTTGGGCGTCAGGCGCGGAGCGTCGTCGTGGCGCTGTGAGGCCAGGATGTAAGGCCGGATCAGCCGGGTAAACAGCCGCCCGGCGTGGCGGGTGAACACCGGCATCAGATACCAGCCGGGCCTGCCGGGGGCCTGTTCGCCCCGGTAGTCGAAGGGCTGGGGCTTGTAGAGCTCGGCCGCCAGATCGGGGCGCTCGGCCACCAGCCGGTTGTGCAGGGCGACGGAATTGCACACCGCCGACAGGCCGCCGGAAACCCCGGTCCGCAGGCACATCAGGCCCACCAGGTCGGAGCCGTCGCAATGGAAGTCGAGCCCGACAAGGCCGATCTCGTTGCCGCGCGACGTCGGATCGCCCGCCGCCTTGCCGTGGTCGGTGACGTCGCCCAGCAGGTGGCCCTTGGCGTTCTGCGGCCAGGGCCGGCCCAGGTGCGCGCCGATCCCCCAGTAGGCCATGTTCATCTCGTCGTTCGACCAGCGGTCTCGCGGCAGGCCGCGCAGGCGCACGAAGCCCCGGCCATCCATCAGCTCGCGCTCGATGGCCTTCAGCCGGGGGCCGAGCGTCGGCAGGGGAAACTCAGTCTTGCCGATCGCCAGGAAGTCGTCGGACAGGCTGAACGCGTGGGCGACAGCGGCCTCCAGTTCCTCGATCTCGGCGGGCGAAAGGTGCTCGGTCCAGGTCTCGGGATCGGCCACGTCGGCGGCCGTCCACTCGCACGCGGTCTCCAGGACTGTCGGCTCAAAGCGAGCGATGTCGTTCATGGTGTGGGGTCCTATTCGGCGGCAAGCGCGGTGGGCGCCGCCTGGGCGCCGCGCAGCAGCCGGCCCGGCAGGGCGTCGGTGGGCTCGCCGTCGCGGTAGGTGATCTGGCCGGCGACCAGGGTCGCTGTATAGCCGTCGGCGCGCTGGATCAGCCGGCGCCCGCCGGTGGGCAGGTCATAAGCCACGCTGGGCGCGCGCAGCTTCAGGTGGTCGTAGTCGATGACGTTGAGGTCGGCGCGGTAGCCCGGCTGGACCAGCCCGCGATCGAACAGCCCCACCGTCTCGGCGGTGTCGCGGCATTGGGCCCTGACCATTTTTTCCAGGCTGAACTTGGGGCCCCGCGTGCGGTCGCGCGTCCAGTGGACGATATTGGTGGTCGGGAAGCTGCCGTCGCAGATCATGCCGACATGGGCGCCGCCGTCGGACAGGCCGGGGACGACGCAATCGTGCTGCAGCATCTGATAGGCCGGATCGAGCGTGTTCTGGGCGTAGTTGAGCAGTGGCAGATAGAGCATGCCGCGCCCCTCGCCTTCACCGCCGTCCAGCATGTGGTCCAGCGCGACGGCGCGGGGATCGGCGCCCCGCGCCTCGGCGATCGCGGCGATAGAGGTCGCAGGTGTGGGCTCATAGTCGGGGCTGTCGACCCCCATCGGAAAGATACGTTCCCAGGCCCGCGCC
>JANXXA010000082.1 GCA_025350885.1 Phenylobacterium sp. | reverse complement strand
GCGCCGCTTCCGCCGCCAGGGCGTCGATCCGGCGCGTTCCAAGGCGCTGGGGAAAGTGCTGTTCACCAGCTCGGTTCACCAGATCATCCCCTGGGCCGGCCATGCCAACTACGCTGCGGCAAAGGGCGGGGTGAAGATGCTGATGGAGACCATGGCGCAGGAAATGGCGCCTGAGAAAATCCGGGTCAACGCCATCGCCCCGGGGGCCATCCAGACCCCCATCAATACCGCGGCGTGGAACACCCCGGCCGCGAAGCAGGAGCTCCTGAAGCTGATCCCCTACGGCCGGATCGGCCAACCTGCGGACGTCGCGGCCGCAGCCGTGTGGCTGGCGTCTGACGCCGCCGACTATGTCGTGGGGACGACCCTGTTCGTGGATGGCGGCATGAGTCTGTATCCGGCGTTCGCGCGCGGAGGCTGACTGCGGGGATTCCGGTCAGGCCGGGACGGCCGCGGGATCGGCCGCCTGCGGGTCCTCGCCGCCATAGGTGGCGATGCTCCGCTCGGAAACCGCGCGGACGTCGCCGCGCAGCAGCTCCCACGTGGTCCTGCCATCGCCTTGCCGGGCGAAACGGATATCGAAGCTGCGGCGTCCGACCTGCAGGTTCTTCAGTTCCAGGTCGGGCATCCACTCCGGAAGCGAAGGGTCCAGATAGAGCTTCCCCGCCGGCGCATCGGGCTGGAAGCCCAGCAGCGCCTGCAGCAGCGAGAAACAGGAGCCCGCCGCCCAGGCTTGCGGCACGTTGGCGCCCAGGTATTGGACGGGGAAGTTGGTGGGCTCGCGCTGCAGGCCCGCGTAGAGTTCCGGCATCCTGTGCTGCTGGAAGTAGGCGGCCGTGCGACTGACATCGCGCGCCACCTGGGCGGTCTCGTCGGCAAAGCCGTACCGCCGGAAGCCGAGCGCGATGAGCCCGTTGTCGTGCGGCCAGACCGAGCCGTTCTGGTAGGAGTGCGGATTGAACGCCGGGTGCTTTGACGAGAGCGTGCGGATACCCCAGCCGCTCCACATATCGTCGGCCATCAGCCGCTTCACCACCCGGGCGGCGCGGTCGCGGGGCACGATGCCCGACCACAGGCAATGGCCGGGGTTGGAGGCGACACTCAGCACCGGCCTCTTCTCGCCGTCGAGGCAGAAGGCATAGAAGCCTGACTCCTCATCCCAGAACTGTTCGTTGAACTTCCGATACAGCGTCGCGGCCTTGGTCCGCAGGGCGGCGGCCTGCCTGCGTTTGCCGAGGGCGTCGTAGATTTCCGCCATGCGGCGCCAGGCGTCGTAGACATACCCCTGCAGCTCACACAGCGCCTTGGGCCCCTTCACCAGCGACCCGTCCGGGTAGACCAGCGCCTCGCCGGAATCCTTCCAGCCCTGGTTCTCGTAACCTGCCGTCGATCGCGTTTCGTATTCCTGAAAGCCGTCACCGTCGCGGTCGCCGTATTTGTCGATCCAATCCAGGCATCGCTCCGCCGTCGCCATATGCCGGCTCAGCAGATCCTCGTCGCCCGTGGATCGCCAGGCGTTGTGCAGCACAATCAGGTAGAGCGGCGTGGCATCGGCCGTTCCATAGTAGGGCGTGTGCGGGATCAGCTTGAAGTGGGCGAGTTCGCCAGTCCTCAGCTCGTGCATGATCTTGCCGGGTTCGGCGTCTCGATAGTCGTCCCGCTTTCGCGCCTGCAGACGGCCCAGAACCTCCAGAGATCCGCGCGGGAAGTCCGGGTAGACCATGGCGTTCTGGAGCGACACGATCAGGCTGTCGCGCCCGAATAGCCCGACGAACCAGGGAATGCCGGCCGCGGGCAC
The DNA here is from genome assembly GCA_025350885.1 of Phenylobacterium sp. Lineage (GTDB taxonomy): Bacteria > Pseudomonadota > Alphaproteobacteria > Caulobacterales > Caulobacteraceae > Phenylobacterium. Next base: position 1,275 of record JANXXA010000082.1, on the reverse strand, counting down.
GAACTCCAGGTGATCAGTCCCTTCCAGAGGCAACCGCAGCGCGCCCATGTCCTGAAGTGACTGGTGGTAGAAGCGATAGATCTCCTGATTGCTGGTCCTGATCGTCAGGCTCTTGGCTTCCCAGTCCGCCAGGCGTTTGGCGGATTTTGAGTGCAGGCAATGTTCGACGCACTCGCTGGGCGCGCGCTCCCTCCGTTTGCCGTCTGAGAAGCTGTAGAGCAGGCAGGCGTGCCAAGTCGCGCCGGGCGCCACTTGAACATCAAAGCTCAGGCGGCCATTGGCGTAGACCGGTGTGGAGGTGGCGTTGCGCGCCTGCACCGTCAGCCGGCGGTGGAAGTCCACATTCTCGTAGGTCGTCGTCAGCGTGGCGCGCGCCGCCGACCAACTGGTGGTTACCCGCCCACGCCGCACGATGGCTTTCGACTTGACCTCGAACAGGTCGGCGAAGTCGCTGCGCATGGCGATTTCGAGGTTGAAGTGCGCCGTCGTGAGGCCGTGGTTCACGAGATCCAGGTCCTCGTGCATGCCGCCTTGGAGAGATCGGCTCACCGTTAGCCCGAGGGTTCCCGCGGCGAGCTCGCCGCTCTCGGTGACCAGCCTGCGGTTGCCGAGGAAAATGCGCGCCGCGAAGAAGGCGATGTTTCCCGAATTCAACAGGTCCCAGGGCTCGCCGTCGGCATAGATCCGCCAGCTCGAAATCAGCCGTGTATCGGAATAGTAGAAGCCTTTGTCGGTGGGCCAGTCGATCTGCCCGTCCTGGTCGGTGAGGACGAAGCCAAACCCCTGATTGAGCACCAGCTTCTGCGGTCCGACCGCGATTTCGAGAGCCATGGAGCTTGACCGCGCCGATGTTGGTGGAACGAGCGTAGCGGCTCGCCCCGCCAGAGGTTCCGGCTTCGGGCGTTCGCGAATCTCCGTTCGGTGAAATCGGCCCTTCGCCGGCGGCGTCTCTCAGGCCGCGCCTTGTGCTGGCTTCGGCGGAACCGCGACGAAGACCGCCCGTTGCGCTTTCGGCCTTGCGACGGCTCGATGCGATCAGCCTGGAACGCTTCTGACCATGGATTTGCAGTCCTCAACCGGCGACGCTGACCCCGCGACCGCGGATATCGATCTAGTGGGGACCAACACGATCCGGACTCTCGCCATCGACGCGGTGGAAAAGGCGCAATCGGGCCACGCCGGCGCGCCCATGGGCCTGGCGCCGGTGGGGTATGAGCTGTGGACCCGGAGCTTGCGCTACGACCCGAAGACGCCGGACTGGCCGGACCGCGACCG
>JANXXA010000054.1 GCA_025350885.1 Phenylobacterium sp. | reverse complement strand
ATGGTCGGCTCCCGCGCCGCCATATATTCATCCGCCATATGTCCGAAGGTCGGAACCGCCGCCTTTTCGCGCTTCGCGGTTAGGGGGTCCAGGCCATCGGCCACAAGAGATCGGGCGTCCGCAGCCTTTTCTCGGGCGCGGGCCAGGGACACGGCCAGAAGGCCACCCAGGCCCATCTCCCGCCGCCGACCCAGCCAGCGGTAGATGAACACCCACTGCTTCGACCCAGCGGCGGTCACCCTGAGGTAAAGCCCGCCGCCGTCCGCGTGCATGCCAGCGTCCCTAATGGTAGCCACGGAACGCGCTGAAAGTCGGTTGATGGCTCGGGCCAATCCAGCATCTCCTCAGGAGACGTAGTATAGCACATCTGCCCCACTATTTGTCCTAAAATGGGGCGAGGATTGCACCGATCAAATGCGAACGCCATCGAACGATTTGGCACCGGCCCCTCGGGGATTGCAGGCGGGATGGCGGCTAACATCGGACGCGACCAATTTAGTTCGGATCACGATTCGGCGCATGTCGGGTGCGCCAGCGTTACAACCGATTGCTAACCCAAGGCGGGCGCCACATGGGGGAAGTCGATTTCGCAGACGACCCCGTCGGCTTCAAAGCGACGCCCCGCCCGACCGCCCTGCGAGACGAGAGCCATCTTAAGCAGCCGTGTGCCGAACCCTTCGCCCTTGGGTTCGGTTACTGGCGGTCCGCCGTGCTCGCGCCACAGAAGCCGAACCGATCCCTGCTCGGCCTCCCAGGCAACCCGCACCTGTCCGTCCGGCGCAGACAGCGCGCCGTACTTGACAGCATTGGTCGCCAACTCGTGGGTCAAGAGGGCCAGCGCGGTGGCTGTTTCGGACAGCACCTCCAAAGTGGGCGACGGTGCAAAAACGAAGCGGTCCAGGTCGAACGGGGAGAGCGTCCGCGCCAGCAGGTCGCCAAGCGCCGCAGAGTTTCCGCCGCGCCGCGCGACCTCATCCTGCGCCAAGGCCATGGCGTTCAGCCGCGCGCTGACGATTTCCGCCAACTCCTGGGCCGTCTCGGCCGTTCGTGCGCTCTGGTTGATGATCGCCATGATCACCGTCAATCCGTTACGGCCCCGATGCGCCAGTTCGTTGACGAGCGTGCGGAGGTCGCCTTGCGCGGCCTCCATCTGCCGATGGCTTTCGCGAAGTTGCCGTACGGTCGAAGCCAACACGCTGCCCGCCAGGGAAAGCAATCCGCCCGAGACGAGGAAGGCCAGCACCGCCCAGACCTGATGCTGCAGGTCCGTCTGTGGAAAGAAAAACGCAAGCGCAGCAGCGCAACAGAGGCTCAGGCAAATCAACCCCGCACCTGTTCCTCCCCACAACGCCGCGCCCAGTAGAGCCGGAAAGAAGGTGATAAACGGACTGTCGGTCTCCAGGACGGGCTGTAAGGCAAAGCGAATGAGCACGCCCACCCCGGCGGTCCCTGCTCCCACAATGATCGCGCGAACGACCGTTGGCCGCTCTTCCGGAACCCAGCGACGCCACGGCATGGTTTGCTGTCTCCTAGGGGAATTCCCGAACCCAATGGCTATCCAGACGCGGGCTGCCACTTTCTCCTGCCCGGAAAACACGTTCTTTCGCCAGCAAATAGACAACATATTTGTCAGGCGTGGTCTGTTGTCGGCACAACAGAACCGCAACGCTCCCGGCAGCCGCGCGTTCCCGCCGCGAAGTTCAGGCCTAGCTGTCTTCAGCGGCTGGCAACTACAGCGCGTTAGCCTTCAGCACTCTCAAGAAGCTGCCGCAGTGCCTGGACAAGATCATTGGCCGACGTCGGCTTGCCCAGGTTCCTGGCCATGGCCAGGGATGGCTCGCCTGCCAGATCGTCCGCTCCGTAGGCGCTCGTGAGAACGAACGGAACCTTGAGCAGACGAAGAGCCTCGGCGACCGGGGTAACCCGTTCGCCCCGAAGACTGACATCAAGGACCGCCGCGTCCGGCCGGTCCATTGCGATGCGGTCCAAGGCGTCGGCCACTGAGGCGTCCGGACCCAGGACCTGAAAGCCGGCTTCCCGCAACAAGCCGTCAAGGTCCATGGCGATCAGAAACTCGTCTTCGACGACGAGAACGCGGAAACCCGATGCCGGGGGCGTGGAGTTTCGTGGCAGCGGCGGCAAAAGTTATCCTATCGGCACCGAGATGGAGCATCGGAAACCCTCCGGTGGAAAAAGTAGTTCCACCGTGCCCTTCAGGTCGTGCTTGACGCTGAATTCAAGCAGCTGGGAGCCGAAGCCTGGCCGCTCAGGTGGCGCGACCCGAGGCCCACCTTCCTCCCGCCACTCCATCAGCAGGGTCTCCCCCCCATCCGAGCGAGGCGCGAGCGTCCAGTCCACCCGCACCTTGCCGCCTGCCGCCGAGAGCGCCCCGTGCTTCAGTGCGTTGGTGGTTAATTCGTGGACGACGAATTTTAGCGGTAACACCTGGTGGGCGGACACAGCGACGAAAGGACCGTGGCACACGAAGGCCTCGCCCTCAGACCCCGCCAGTTTACCTGCATCCTGCATGATCCCGCCGAAATCCACCCCGGATTGACCGGAAAGGACCAGATCCTGGGCCTCCATCAAGGCTTGGAACCGACCCAGGAAGGCCCTCTGGTAGTCAGCGGCGGTGCGGCCCTCCGTCCGGGTCTGGTTCGCGAGCGCACGAACTGAGGCCAACAGATTCCGCATCCGATGACGGGTTTCGGCGAGCAGGATGTCCTTTTCCGCCTCAGCCTGGCGCCGATCCGTGACGTCCTCGAACAACAGCAGCATGCTTGTGCTGTTGCTCTCCGGATGGACCATCCTCCGCGCGCTGACCAGCATGGTCCGGAGGCCTAGGCCCGGGAAGTCGTGCCGGACCTCGTACCCGATCACGGCCGTGCTTTGCGGCACCACCTTAGAAAGCAGTTCGCGAAGGGGAGCGATATCCCACTGGCCGTCGCCAAGGTCGAACAGACATTGCCCAAGCGTGTCATCCTTGCTGACCTGGAAAGTGTCAAAGAACGCAATATTTCCGGAAAGGACGTTGTAGCTATGATCGAGGACTAGCAGCGGTTCCGCGAGGGTGTCAACGATGCCCTGTGACTGAACGTGCCCGGCTCGGAGCAAACGATAGAGGTCTTCGAGGTTCATCCGAATTCGCCCTCAGCCCGCAGCGCGGACTACAACAACGAGCGGACAGCCTTAGCGATCCACGGCCCAACTTCCAATCAAACCCCCGCAGCACGGATATGCAGGCCCCCTCAGTAAGTCGACGTCAAATTCAGTTTGGGTACGCATGGCCGGCCAAGGGCTTGCGATTCGGGGTGCGCCCCGACGCCTTGCAACATTCGGCCCGCCCGCGCGCAACCGGGCGCCGCTTCCGCGCGTACTTCGACTACGCGGACTCGGCGCGGACCCAAAGATCAGCAGGACACCCATCATGCGCCATTCGTTTTCACCGCGCGCGATGCGGGCGGCGTTGATCGGGACGATTGCGTTGGCGGCCCTGGGCGCGCCGGGGATGGCGTCGGCCACGGTCTTCGTGCTTACCGCGCGCGACGTCGTCGTTGATCCGCCGGCGCCCCTGTTCACCTCGGCCACCGTCAGCGGCACGCTGACCCTGAGCGACCTTATCCTGCCGGGCGAGAGCTTCGGCTCGTCCAGCGTCACCGACTTTGCCTTCGACTTCGGCGGGATCAAGGCCACGCTGGCCGACGCCCGGGCCGACATCTTCCCTGGACCCGTGCAGGTCTTCGGGACCCGGTCCCTGGACGGCAAGAGCTTCTCGGTCTTTGACCTGCGCTTTGGCCTGCCGCCGAGCGTCAAGGGCTGCAGCTTCGTCTGCGCCGGCCAGATCGTCATCAACAGCCCGATCGGTCCGGCCGATCCGTCGAATTTCATCGCTCTGGATGATCTGGCCGGTGACACGCTGAGCGTGATCAGCAGCTTTACGCCCACCTTCTCGCGCCTCGCTCCCGGCGTGCCTGAACCCGCCACCTGGACGATGCTGCTGATCGGCGTCTTCGGCCTCGGCGGCGTGCTGCGCCGGACGCGGTCGCGAGATCAGTCGGCGCTTCGTCCCTCGACCGGGGTGTCCGGATAGGCCAGCTGCTCGCGCGCCATCCAGGCCGGGGTGACATAGTTGAGGATCAGCGACTTGCGAACGACCGGGATCGGCCGGGGCTCAAAGCCGTGCCAGGTCCTGTTTGAGGGGACAAAGGCCAGCGCCCCGCCGGGCGTGAACGGCGCGCGGTGCGACCAGGTCTCGCCATCCAGATAGAGATCGGTGCCCAGGTCGGGCTGGCCGTCCGGTCCCAGATAGTAGAGCAGGGTGAACTTCTTGACGCCCAGGTCGGTGTGCGGCCGCAGCCAGAAGCCGTCGGTGTCCTGCGCGTACTCGATGCGCAGGCAGCAGCCGCCCACCCGGGCGCCGGTCAGGGCTTCGATGGTGGCCACGGTCGCTGCGTCCTGAAACGCCTCGGCGAGCGCGCGGCAGACCGGATGGGCTGCAATGGCGTCAGCGTCGATATAGCGCCGCGTGTTGTTGTGGACCTCGCGCGACCCTGACACGCCGTCCAGCGGCGGCGGTGCGAAGGGCAGGGCGTTCAGGTCGGCGGCCACGCGGGCCGGCAGCACATCGCGCAACAGCCAATGGCGATAGGGGGCTTCATCGGCGGTCGCGGCGCGTAGCGAGGCCGCGAACCTGTCACGACAGGCGTCGCGATCAACCGCTCGCGTTTCCTTCGCGGACAACGTGTCAGGTGCGACCTCATGCAAGGCTGGTAGGTCTCCGCATTGATCCGTGACGCCGCAGTCGGTCGATCACCTCAGCCACGGCGAATCTACGCGGCGCGGGGTCGCAGGGCAACGCCGGCTTGCAAAGCGGTCCCGCATCCTCGGGCCTGGGCGGGACTTCTTCAGTCATCGCCAGACCCCGGGCGAAATCTCGGCCGGGCAGCCCTCGGTCCAGACATCGCGGCGGGGCCCGGAGACCAGGAAGGCCGAGTAGCGCTGATTGCGGCCGACGCCTCCGGCCCGCCCCAGCTCGCCCGCCGGCGCGACGCTGGTGAAACACCGCAACACGTCGATGCGTTTGAGCCGGCGGGAGATGTCGACGACCAGGCCGGGTCGGGCGAAGTCCGGCCGAGGCGTGTCGGCGCGCCAGTAGCGATCACGCTCGATCAGCTGCAACACCGGCGCCGTGACGCCCCCCGCCAGCGTCAGCTGGGCCGACGCGCCATAGCTCTGGGTTCCCACCCAGGCGGCGCCGGTCGCCACCCGCAGGGCCTCGACGTCGCGCGAGAACCGTGGCCAGCCGCGCAGCGCCAGCGAAGGATCGGCGCCGCCGAACAGGGGCGGCCCAGGCGCGGCCATCAGGATCAGCATCGCGGCTCCCAGGCCCAGTCCCGCCACAGGGGCAAGGCGCGCGGCGATACGGCCCAGGCGCGCGCCCTCCGACCGCTCCGCCGCCACCGCCGCGCAGATCGCCAGGGCGCCAAACAGCGGAACCGGCCAGTGTCCCTGGACGCGGTCGTGGAGGGCATGGATCAGCATGTAGACGGCGAATGGCGCGGAGGTGGCGATCGGCAGCATCAGGTGGACGGCGCCGGACTGCGCGCGCTCCCGCCAGCCCTGCCGCACGCCCTGCACCGCATAGATCGCGATCAGCGGCGTCAGCAGCAGGAACTGGGTGATCACGAACTCGGCGACGTGGACCGGCGCGGCGGCATGCGGGGCGACGCGGCCGAACTGCTTGAGGAAGGTGATCCAGTGGTGATCAGAGTTCCAGACGACATTCGGCGCGAAGACAAAGATCGCCAGCAGCGCGCCTTCCCACGGACCGGGCCGCCTCAGTTCCCCAGGGCCGCCGGGGATCACCAGCAGCCAGAGCAGCACCCCGGGCGCCAGGAACAGTCCGGAATATTTCGACAGCACGGCCAGGCCGGCGGCCAGGCCCGCGGCCAGCCACCAGGCGGTGCGGCCCTTCTCCCAGAAATGCGCCAGGCACCACAGGGCGATGGTCCAGAACAGGCTGGCCGGAGCGTCCGGCGTCGCCAGCATGCCGCCGACGCAGACGGTAAGCGTGGCGTTGTACCAGAGCGCGGCGCGAAAGGCGGTGCGCGTCCGGGCGCCCAGGCGCAGCGCCAGATCGGCGATGAACCAGGTGGTAACGCCGCTGGCCAGCGCCGGCAGCAGACGAACGCCGAGCGCGGTGTCGCCGGCGAGCACTTCACCCGCACGGATCCACCAGGCGATCATCGGCGGATGGTCGAAATAGCCCAGCTGTAGATGCTGCGCCCAGAGGCGATAGTAGGCCTCGTCCTCGGTCAGGTGGATGACCCCGGCGGCCAGCAGGCGGATCGCGGTCAGCCCCACGGCCAGCAGCAGGACGCCGCGATGGAACCGCCATCCCGACGGATCGGCTGGCGCCGCCGCGGCGGTCACCAGACCGCCCGGGAGGTGGTCACGTAATTCCAGACGGCGGCCACCACCGCGCCCGCGACGCCGGCGACCCACCAGGCCGGCCCGCGTTCATAGACCATGGTGGCCACCGCCACATTGGCCGCCAGCGGCACGCTGCAGAGCACGACGAATTTCAGATAGCCGGTCAGCAGCGACAGCCCGCGCTTGCGCTTGTCGCGATAGGTGACGGCGTTGTTGATCAGGTAGTTCGAGGTCATCGCGCCCAGGGCCGCGGTCAGCTGAGCGGCGGCGAAGCCATGGGCCAGCAGGCTTCGCAGGATCGTCAGGTGGACCACCACGCCGCTGGCGCCGACCAGGGCGAACATCAGGAACCGGGGCGAGATCAGGTCCAGGCTGAGCTTGGCGATCAACAGGCCGAGGTATTGCACCACCACGCCGTTATCCAGCTTGCTCTCGCCGGCGACCCGCGCCCGGAACTGGTAGGGCAGCTCGACATAGCGCGGCGGGGTCGGCTGTGAGGCCATGATGTCGAACAGCACCTTGAAGCCCGAGGTGGAAAGCTTTGGCGCGACCGCCTCGATGAGCTCGCGGCGCATCATGAAGAAGCCGCTCATCGGGTCGGTGACCTCGGCATGCAGCACCTTTCGCCCCAGCCAGTTGGCCAGCCGGCTGCCCGCCTCGCGGGTCTGGCCAAGCGCCGAGGCGTCGGCCGCCCCCGTCGCCAGGTAGCGGCTGCCGACCACCAGATCGGCGCGATCGGCCTTGAGCAGGCCGAGCATTTCCGGAAGCAGCGTCTCGTCGTGCTGCATGTCGCCATCGACGACGGCGACGAAGGGGGCGGCGCTGGCCATGACGCCCTCGATCACCGCGCCGGCCAGGCCGCGACGGCCGACCCGGTGCAGGCACATCACCCGCGGATCGGTGGCCGCCACGCGCTTGACCACGGCCGCCGTGCCGTCCGGGGAATCGTCATCGACGAAGATCGCCTGCCAGGTCACCCCGGTGAGGGCGGCGGCCAGCTTGGCCAGCAGCGGCTCGACGTTCAGAGCCTCCTTGAACGTCGGGATCACCACACTGAGCTCAAGCGCCCGCGCGGCCGCCGCGGCGGGCCCTGCCGGGGAGTTTGCAGACATTTCAATCGTTGTCGGCGCGCGCATCCGCCGTCATAGCCGCGCCTTCGGGCGCTGGGAACCACCTCATGGGCGGTGGGTATCCGCATCACCGCCAGGTGCACCGACGCTGCGCAGGAAGCCCTCGACCAGACCGTCATAGAGATCGAGCCGCTTGTAGGCGCGAAACGCCGCCGGCGCCGTGCGCCAGGCCGTGGCGAAGGCGGCCAGCCGGGGGGGCTCGACGGCCAGGCTCTCCAGCGGGGCCAGCCAGACGCGGATGGTAAACAGCGCGCCTCCGGTCCGGGGCAGCCGCCGCAGGGTCTGGCGCTCCACGCGCAGCTGCAGGGCGCGACCGGCGTCGGCGGCGGCGATGGCGCCGATCCGCGCGCGGATCGGGACCGGCGAGGGGGTGTGCAGGTCGGCGGAATTCAGCAGGGTCCAGTTGCGCCGTTCGAGCACCAGGCCGGGGCGCAGGCCCTCGAAGATCCGCTGCACCCGCCCCAGCAGCCCATCGGCGAAGCCGGTCACCGGGCCGTGCAGCTCGGCCAGGCTGCGCCCGATCACCGCCTCGGCGGTGAAGAAGCTGCCCGCCGACAGGGAGAGCGCGGTCAGCCGCCACGCCCCGTCGCGCTTTTCCATGAGGCACAGATCGTCGGGAACCCGCCGCGCGGCGGCGTAGAGCGGGGGCAAGCCCGGCGTGGCGGGCGCTGGCCCCAGCGCGGCTTCGACCATCTCCAGCGCCTCGCCCTGGCCCGGCCGCGACCCTTGCGCCTCCGCCCAGACCAGGCCCGGGCGCGCGGCCAGCAGGGCATCCTTGCGCGCCGCCGGATCGGCTTCATCGCCCTCGAGCCAGTCGGCGATGGGAATGGGCTTCAGGCCGATGGTGAAGTCAGCCGCCGTTTCCCAGGGGCGATGCCGAAGAGTCATCGAAGGGCGCTCATCGGGCGGGTATCACCGGCTGGGCCGCACGAGGCGCGTTGCCAGGACGACCGCGAAATAGCCCAGGAAGGCCACGGCGATGCCCAGCGAGTCCGCCGCCACATCGTGCCAGTCAGCGTCTCGGCCGAACCCCATCACCCACTGCGCCATCTCCACGAAGACACCCAGCCCGAAGGCGAAAAGCGCGATGGCGCGCGGCCGCTCTGGGGCCAGGATTAGGCCGGTCATGGTCAGCACCAGCCAAGCGAGCGCGTGCTCCTCCTTATCCCACAGGTTGATCTTCGGCAGGTTTCTGCTGGGCGCCAGGCACAGATAGAGCAGGATGGCGGTGGCCAGGCTGTAGAGGGCGAGCCGCAGCGGCCGCGGCAGGTGTGAGGGCAGCATGCCGCCTTACTTGCACGTCCGCGCCTGCGTCTCTAGCGTCCGCCGCCTGTGGAATAGTGGAGTGCGGGATGGCGGCCAGGACGGACATCGAGGCGGTGATCTGGGATTTCGGCGGGGTGTTCACCGCTTCGCCGTTCGAGGCGTTCAACCGCTATGAAGCCGAGCACGGCCTGCCCAACGATCTGATCCGGCGGATCAACTCGGCAAACCCGCATGACAACGCCTGGGCCCTGTTCGAGCGCAACGAGATCGACACCGAGCGCTTTGACCGACTGTTCCTCGAGGAGTCCACGGCGCTGGGCCACCCGGTCCCGGGACGCGCGGTGCTGCCGCTGCTCTCCGGGGCGCTCAGACCGGCGATGGTGGCGGCGCTGAAGGTCTGCAAGCAGCACTACAAGGTCGGCTGCATCACCAACAATGTGGTCTCGATGCACTCGCCAGGCCAGGACGAGAGCCAGCGCGCCGCCGGCGCCATGGGCCAGGTGATGCCGCTGTTCGACGCGATCATCGAAAGCTCCAAAGCCGGCGTCCGCAAGCCGGACCCGAAGATCTATCTGATGATGTGTGAGCTCTTGGCCGTGGCCCCCGCCCACTGCATCTACCTCGACGACCTGGGGATCAACTGCAAGCCGGCCGCCGGGCTTGGCATGACCGCGATCAAGGTGGTGGGCGTGGCCCAGACGCTGGCCGATCTGGCGGCGGCGACCGGGCTGACCTTCGAGGCGGACGCGCCCGGATGAGCCGGCCGGCCAGGATCGGCGCGGCCGAGGCCCTGAAGCAGCTTCCGGGATGGGCGTCGGTCATCGGCGAGCGCGATGCGATCACGAGAACCTACAGCTTCGCCGATTTCAACGCGGCCTTCGGGTTTATGACCCGCGTGGCGATGATGGCTGACAAGATCGACCACCACCCGGAGTGGTTCAATGTCTACAACCGCGTGGAGATCACGCTGGCGACGCACGACGCCGGCGGTGTGACGGAGCTGGACGTGACCCTGGCAAGCTTCATCGATAAGGCCGCCGCGGGCGTCAGCGCCAGATAGGGCTGTACCGCGCCCCTGACCCCTGAGCTCAATTGACCATGATCGCGCCGACCAGCAGGCGCGCGCCCGGCCGGCCCAGCACCAGGTCGGTCTGCCGCTGCAACGATTGGGCGATCAGCTCGGCGTTGGGCGGCGCGCCCGGCGGCAGGCCGGCGGCGTAGGTCAGAACCGCCTGCACATAGGCCGCCCGCAGGCGCGGAATCGAGGCGTCGGCGAACGCGCGAAGCTTCAGATCGGCAACCTCCAGGCCGCAGTCCACGGTCAGCACGCCGCGCCGCCCGTTGGCCCGTCTGGTCGTGCCGGTGAGCGTGGCGAACGGGAGATAGTCCGCGCCCCCGGATTTCTTTTTCTTGGGTTCCTCGCCCGCCCAGGCCGCGCCGGCGCCCGGAAGGGCGGCGCAGAGGGCGACCAGGCCCAGGATGGCGCGGCGTTTCATCCGGCGTTTGTGCGGCGGCTATGGTTAGCGGTCTCTTTACGCGCCGGCTGCCAGACTCGGGGCCTTGAAGATTCGCTGGCCCCGGAGGGCCCCTTGGGCCGATTTACAGCATCCAACCTCGACCTCGACGGCAAGGTGATCCTGGTCACCGGCGGCACCGGGTCGTTCGGGCGGCGGTTCATCGAGACGGTTCTGGCCCGCGCCAACCCGCGAAAGCTGATCGTCTATTCGCGCGATGAGCTGAAACAGAGCGAGATGCAGATCGACCTGGCCGAGAGATTCGGGCCGGAAAAGATGGCCGCCCTGCGCTTCTTCCTGGGCGACGTGCGCGACCGCGAGCGGCTGATCCTGGCGCTGCGCGGGGTCGACCTGGTGATCCACGCCGCGGCCCTGAAGCAGGTGCCTGCAGCCGAATACAACCCGTCCGAATGCATCCACACCAACATCATGGGCGCCGAGAACGTGGTCTGGGCCTGCCTGACCAACCGCGTGAAGCAGGTGATCGCGCTCTCCACCGACAAGGCCTGCAACCCGATCAACCTCTATGGCGCGACCAAGCTGGCGTCGGACAAGACCTTCGTTGCGGCCAACAATCTGTCGGGCGACATCGGCACCCGGTTCTCGGTGGTGCGCTACGGCAACGTGGTCGGCTCGCGGGGCTCCGTCGCGCCGTTCTTCCAGCGGCTGATCGCCCGGGGCGCCACCGAACTGCCGATCACCGACGTCCGGATGACCCGCTTCTGGATCACCCTGACCGAGGGCGTCGAATTCGTGCTTTCGTCGCTCGCCGTCATGCGCGGCGGCGAGATTTTCGTGCCAAAGATCCCCTCGATGCGGATGATCGACCTGGCCAGCGCCATGGCGCCCGACCTGCCGATCAAGGTTGTCGGCATCCGGCCCGGCGAAAAGCTGCACGAGATCATGATCTCGGCCGACGATGCTCGCGGCACGGTGGACCTTGGCGACCGCTACGCCATCGAGCCGGCCTTCGTCGAATATCCCCGCGAGCCCCTGACCGGCGGGCGGCTCGACGAGGGTTTCTGCTACGCAAGCGACACCAACACCGACTGGCTTTCGGGCGCGGGGCTGCTGGCGCTGCTGGATGGCGCCGCGCCGCAGCGGCGACGTCGCGCGAGCGACTAGGGTGACGCACCCGGCGCCTCTCCCGTGGCTGCCCTATGGCCGTCAGATGATCGACGATGACGATATCGCCGCCGTCACCGCGGCGCTGCGGGCCGACTTCCTGACCACGGGTCCCCTGGTCGAGGCGTTCGAGGCGGCCTTTGCCGAGGCTGTGGGCGCGCGGCACGCGGTGGCCTGCGCCAACGGCACCGCAGCCCTGCACCTGGCCATGCTGGCGCTCGAGGTCCAGGCGGGCGAGGTGGTGATCGCGCCGTCGATCACCTTCCTGGCGACGGCCAACTGCGCCCGCTACGTCGGCGCCGAGGTGGTCTTCGCCGACGTCGACCCCGACAGCGGCCTGATGACGCCGGACACCCTGGCCGAGGCGTTGACGCGGGTGGGCGCGCGCCGCTTGCGCGCCGTCCTGCCGGTACATCTGCGGGGCGACGCTGCCGACCTGCCAGGGCTCGCGGCGCTGGCCGGCGCGACCGGCGCGGTGCTGGTCGAGGACGCGCCGCATGCGCTGGGAACGACCATGACCTTCGGCAATCTCGCCGAGCGCGTCGGCGATGGGCGTCACTCGGCCATGGCCACGTTCTCGTTCCATCCGGTCAAGACCATCGCCACCGGCGAGGGCGGCATGGTGACCACCAACGACGCGGGGCTCGCCAAACGTCTGAGGGTGATGCGCAGCCACGGCATGATCCGCCCGGCCGGAGCCGACCCCTGGTGGTACGAGATGGCCGAGCCGGGCTTCAACTACCGGCTGCCGGACATCCTCTGCGCGCTGGGTTTGTCGCAGCTGGCCAAGCTGCCGCGTTTCACGGCCCGGCGGCGGGCGCTTGCCAAGGCATACGAGACCGAGCTGGCTCCGCTGGCCCCGCTCGTGCACCTCGCCGCGCGGCCCCCCTGGAGCGACCCGGTCCTGCACCTGATGAGCGTGCTGATCGACTTCGAAGCCGCCGGTGTCACCCGCCGGCAGGTGGTCGAGGGCCTGCGCGAACGCGGTGTCGGCAGCCAGGTCCACTACATCCCTGTCCACCGTCAGCCCTACTACCGCGCCCGCTACGGCGAGCTCGACCTGCCCGGCGCGGAGCGTTGGTACAGCCGCTGCCTGTCGCTACCGCTCTACCCCGGCATGGCGGACGAGGATGTGGCGCGGGTGATCAAGGCGTTGGGCGCGGTTCTCGGCTAGGTTCAGACTCAATCGAGAGCCTGGAAAATCAAGGGCTTGGGGATTCCCAAACTCCGCTCATCCCCGCGAAGGCGGGGACCCAGGCGTTGTTGTCGCCGACATCGTCCCGCACAGACCTATCCCGTTCGTTGGGGACACGGAAAAACCTGGGTCCCCGCCTTCGCGGGGATGAGCCGTATTGAGTACGGACCCTAGCTCATGTCGCGGAGCGGACCGAGATAGGTTCCCAGGGGTTTGACGCTCGGGTGGCTCGAAAACGCATCTGCCCAGACGTCTACCTCGAAGTACTCCGTCCGAGGTCCGAAAGTGGTCTGGGCCTTAGCGACGAGCGTCACGCGCGACGAGCTTCCAAGTCGAAAATGAATTTTCCTCCGGAGATGCCACCCGGCCTTAAACCTCATGGATGATGCGAGACCCCAAGGCAGACTGGCCGGCATGAGATTGAAGCCGCAGCCTGTCGGTCGCCATTCACCCAACCGTTTTGCTCGTCTTCCCCCGGCTTGTCCGGGGGATCCATGAACTCGAGTGACGCCGGGCTCACCCGGACGCGAGTCCGCGCCCGCTACGCCGCCAGCGCCGCGTGTCGGAGAAGATCGCGGATCGCGTCGAGCCGATCGGGCGCGACCGTCAATTCGGCGCGGGTGTTGTCCTGGCGCGCCAGTTTCAGCGCCTCGGCGCGCGCCCGGTCGGCGGCGGGACCCAGCGGCGCCACCTCGCCACACGCGAGCCGCAGCAGCAGGGTCAGCCGATTGAGCGCCGGCGCGGCGGACTTCACGGTTTTCGAGACCAGACGCGCGTCGGCCTCGACCAGCCCGCCGATTTCGCCGAGCTTGATCTGGATCGGCCGGTAGGTCTCCTCGACCAGGCCACAGCGGGCGACCGCGCGCTGCAGCTTGGCGAGCTCGGCCAGCCGGGTCGTCGGGTGATGCGAGCCGCGGCTTTCGCGTTCGAGGCGCAGACCAAAGATCTGCGCGTGCAACCAGCGGCCGGCTTCTCGCTTGTTGCCGCCGCCAATAATGTTCTCGGTGAGCCAGATCAACGCCTCGGCTTCCTGCAGAGACGAGCCCCCTTCGCCGAGATAGGTCTCGACGAAATCGCGGGTGACCAGCCGGCGCGAGCGCGACGAGAACGCCGCCTGCACGTTGTCCAGCGGCAAGAGCTTGCCCGAGGCGGCGGTGAGCGCCATCGCCAGGCCGCGGATGACGTCAATCTCGCCGGCGGCATCGGAGGGCCGCAGCCGCCGCTGGCCGGACAGTTCGCGCAGGATCCGCTGACCGATCGCGGCGCGGACGCCAAGGAACCCGCCGACGCCCAGCCACTTGGCAAGACCCTGGGCCCTTTCCGACAGCTCGGGCATCACCTTGGCGACGGACGGCTCGGCCTTGACCAGCGCGTCAATCACATCGGCGGCGGCGAGCCGGCTCATGGCGGCCAGCCGCGCTCCCAGGTCGAGGTGACCGCCGACGATATTGTCGAGCCCCTTCTCGCTGCCGACGATCTCTTCCAGCGGCTCGGCGATCACCGCCAGCGCCAGGGCGCGGCCCGGACCTTGCGTGGGCGCGGCGTCGGCGAGATCGATCAGCAGGCCAACCTTCTCAGCCCAGCTTTGCGCAGGCGCCAGAAACATCGCCACTCCGCACCCCAGGCGATAGGCGCCTTCGGGGTCGCTGGCGAGCTGGGAGGCGATCCTGGCGAAGGTCTCCGGAGCGATTTTCGGCAGACCCTTGCGCGCATCGCGCAGCAGCCGCTCCACGGCGCGCTCGGCGAGGCTTTCGAACGCCTTGGTCATGGCGGCGACCGAACAGTTGCGGGCATGGGCCTCGGGCAAAGCGATTTTCTGGATCGCGTGCTGGATCTCGACCCGGCTGGCTTCCAGTTGCTCGACCAGATCAGGTCGGTGCAGCAGTTCAAATGGCGTCGTCTCGCGCCGCGCCAGCCAGGTCTCCAGCAGTCGGCCGATCTTTTCGCGCGCGTGACAGCTGTAGAGGTCCTGTGGCGCGACACAGAGCGGCTCCGCCGGCTCGGGGGCCCTGATCTTGCGCGCACGCTCCGGGACGCCGACGGTCAGGATGGTCAGGGAATGGAATTCCCCGGTGCCGGCGTCCAGCGTCTCGCGCATCACCCGCGCGGCGGCGGCCTCGCGCTGATCGACCAGCTCCATGGCCACTTCGAGCGCGCTTTCCCGGTCGTCGGCGGCCATTTTCAGCGTCCAGGGCGAATCCGGATAGCGTCGGACGAACACCTCGAAATGCACCTGATTGCCCGCCATCTGGTCCCCCGCCGTGAACCGGAACCTACCGGCGAAGCTTTAAGCTCCGATTGATCGCCGACGTCGTGGCCGTCTGCGCCCCATTGAGGCCACGCTGCCAGACGACTAGCTTGGCGACAGAGTGAGGAGACCTCGTACCCAAATGGCCAAGATCACCCTGGTGGACGACGACGAGAACATCGTGACGTCGGTGAGCCTGGCGCTGGAGAGCCACGGCCATACCGTCAAGGCTTACTATGACGGGGCCGCGGGCCTGGCGGCGCTGGAGAATGACCCGCCGGACCTGGCGATCCTCGACGTGAAGATGCCGCGCCTGGACGGCATGGAGGTATTGCGCCGCCTGCGCCGGACTTCCGACCTGCCGGTGATCATCCTGACCTCCAAGGACGAGGAGATCGACGAGATCCTCGGCTTCAACCTGGGCGCCGACGACTATATGCACAAGCCGTTCAGCCAGAGACTGCTGCTTGAGCGGGTGAAGGCGGTGCTGCGCCGCGCCGGCATCGAGGGCGAGGAGCCGCAGGCGGGCGCCGCCGGGGCTGACGCCGCCCGCGCCCTCAAGCGCGGCAAGCTGACCCTCGATCCGGCGCGCCACGACTGCCTGTGGGAAGGCCGGCCGGTGAAGCTGACGGTGACCGAGTTCCTGCTGCTGCAGTCGCTGGCGCAACGGCCGGGCTTCGTGAAGAGCCGCGACAACCTGATGGACGCGGCCTACGACGATCAGGTTTACGTGGACGATCGCACGATCGACAGCCACATCAAGCGCATGCGCAAGAAGTTCCGCGACGTTGATCCCGAATTCGACGCGATCGAAACGCTCTATGGCGTCGGCTACCGATACCGCGAAACCTAGGCGCGGCTCGCGGCCGCCGCGCTTCCGCTGGCTGCCGGGCACTCGGCTCGGCCGGCTGATCATCGCGCTGAACGTTCTGGGGCTGGCGGTACTGATCGTCGGCGCCCTGGTGCTGAACGAACTGCGCCAGGGCCTGGTCAACGCGCGTATCGACAGCCTGACCACCCAGGGCGAGCTGATGGCGGCGATCATCGACCAGGCCGCCACGGTCGGCGAGCCGCAGCCGGCGATGGATCCCAACTACGCCAACCTGACGCTGCAGATGCTGGCCAATCCCAAGACCCAGCGGGCGCGGCTGTTCGATCCGCAAGGCCGGCCGATCGCCGACAGTGATTTGGTCGCCGACCGGGTGGAGAAAAGGGTGCTGCCGCCCGCCCGGGCGCGCGGCTCGGGCGGCCGGTCCCTCGACCTGAAAGCCCAGCCCTATGCGGTGGCGGGCGCGGCCGGCGTGGCGCTGCGCGCGGAGGTGGCGCGCGCCCTGCGCGGCCAGCACGTGGCTGGCAAACGCCGCGGCGAGGACGGCGCCTGGGTGGTTTCGGTGTCGATCCCGATCCAGCATGTGCAGATGGTGCTGGGGGTGCTGACGCTCGAGGCCAACGACGTCGATCAAATCATCGCCCGCGAGCGGTTGGCGCTGATCCCCTTCATCCTGATCGCCATCGCGGTAACCGTGGGCTCGTCCCTGCTGCTGACCCGGTTGATCGCCCAGCCCGTGCGCCGCCTGGCGCGGGCCGCCGACCGGGTGCGGCTGGCCGGCGCGCGCGCCATCTCCTTGCCCGACCTCGCACGGCGCGACGACGAGCTTGGCGACCTGACCCGCAGTCTCGAAGACATGACCCAGGCCCTGTCGGAGCGCATGGACGCGATCGAAAGCTTCGCCGCGGACGTCGCCCACGAGATCAAGAATCCGCTGACCTCCCTGCGCTCAGCGGTCGAGACCCTCGATCTGGTCACCGATCCGAGGGCCCGCGACCGATTGCTGAACATCCTGAAGAGTGACGTGCAGCGGCTGGACCGGCTGGTCACCGATATCTCCAACGCCTCGCGGCTGGACGCGGAACTGTCGCGCGACGAGCCCCGGACGGTGGATATTGAACGTCTGGTGTCCGACATCGTGGCGATCTATCAGGCGACCGCCAAGCCGGGCGAGGTCAGCGTCCGTTTTGAACGCAGCGGAGCTCTTGATCCGGTCACCGTCATGGGCCGCGAGGGACCACTGGGCCAGGTGTTCCGCAACCTGATCGACAACGCCCGGTCCTTCAGTCCGCCGGGCGGCGAGGTCGTGGTGGCGCTGGCGCGGGCCGGCGGCAAGGTGCTGGCGACAGTCTCCGATAGCGGGCCCGGCATCCCGTCGGAGAACCTGGAGACGGTGTTCGCCCGGTTCTACACCTCGCGGCCCAAGGGCGCGGTGTTCGGCGGCAATTCCGGCCTTGGCCTGTCTATCGCCCGGCAGATCGCCGAGGCGCACGGCGGCTCGCTGCACGCCAAGAACCGCACAGGGCCCGGCAATCAGGTGATGGGCGCGGCCTTTCTGCTGATCCTGCCCGAGGCCAGGCCATGAGCCTGAATGGAGGCTTGATCGCCCATGCCGGGCTGATCGCCACCCGCGCCGGCGGATCGTGGCGCGGCGGGGCCTGGCGCGGCGTGCTGATCGAGGGCCCGGCCGGCGCCGGCAAGAGCGACCTGGCGCTGCGGGCGCTCGACGCGGGGTTCCGGCTGGTCGCCGACGACCGGGTGGCGCTGTGGACCTGCGACGGGCGGCTGTTCGGATGCGCGCCGCCAGCGCTTGCGGGTTTGATTGAAGCGCGGGGCCTGGAGATCCTGCGGGTCGCCGCCCTGCCGCTCGCCGAGGTGGTGCTGGTCGCCCGATGTGGCCAGCCGGAACGGCTTCCCCCGCGCCGGTTCAGCGAGATCCTGGGAATAGCCCTGCCGATGATCGAACTGGCTGCGCGGGAGGCCTCGGCGCCGGCAAAACTCGCTCGCGCGGTGAGTTGCTTTGACCGGGCCGGCAACAGGCGTATTTAGCACCGCTCGCCGGACGGGTTCTGGCGGACAGGTCTGTGGGGCCGCGCCGGGTGGGGATACCCTTGGAAGCTTATCGATGATCGGGCTGGTGATCGTCACTCACGGCCGGCTGGCGGAGGAATTTGTCTTCGCCATGGAACATGTGGTGGGCCCGCAGGTGGCGGTGGAAGCCATCTGCATCGGCCCCGAGGACGACATGGAGCGCCGCCGCAAAGACATTCTGGCGGCCTGCGAGCGGGTCGACGCCGGCGCCGGGGTGATCCTGCTCACCGACATGTTCGGCGGCACGCCCTCGAACCTGGCCATCTCGGTGATGGAGCAGACCAAGGCCGAGGTGATCGCCGGGCTCAACCTGCCAATGCTGATCAAGCTGGCCAGCGTGCGCGGCCGCCAGAGCCTGGAGGACGCCGTCGCCGCCGCCCAGGAAGCCGGGCGTAAATATATCTCTGTCGCCTCCTACGTGCTGGCCGGCGAAAAGTGAGCCTGGGATGAGCCAGGGGTCGGCGACCCGCACGGTCGAGATCGTCAACAAGCGCGGCCTGCACGCCCGCGCCTCGGCCAAGTTCGTCAAAGCGGCCGCTGCGTTCGACGCCGAGGTCCGCGTCTCCAAGGACGGCCAGACGGTCGATGCGCGCTCGATCATGGGCCTGATGATGCTGGCCGCCGGCCCCGGCAGCTCCATCGACATCGAAGCGCACGGCGCCGAGGCCGAAGCCGCCGTCACAGCCCTCGAAGCCCTGGTCACCGCCCGCTTCGACGAGGACGAGTAGCGGCGCGCGGTTCCTCCCCCCTTGGGGCGGCCGAGGAAGGCTCGGCCTTCGTTCCCTTCGTCGGCGATCTCGCCAACATCCTGTGCGCCCGCCACGAGCGCGTCGTCGGCAACGACAACTGCGTGCGCTTCGAAGG
Organism: Phenylobacterium sp.; assembly: GCA_025350885.1. Lineage (GTDB taxonomy): Bacteria > Pseudomonadota > Alphaproteobacteria > Caulobacterales > Caulobacteraceae > Phenylobacterium. Next base: position 897 of record JANXXA010000054.1, on the reverse strand, counting down.
GCTTACGCTGCAGATCCCCGAGCAGCGACACCGAAGCCGCTTCGTCAGGGCCACCGTGCGGGTTATGCCCTCGTTGATGCGCGCCCGGTCCATTCCCACCCCCAATTCCAGGAGCGACAACAACCGGTCACTTCACGAGCTACAAACTCCGGACAGATCACGAGCTAGCCACAGGTTTGAGCTTGTGGGTTGGCGTCGCGTGGCGACTGCTCTTATCCTCGCCCGCTTCGAAGCTGCGGAACTGGAAAGTACGCCTATGCGAAATCGGCGCGGCGCGGGGGCCGGCAACGGTCTCGTGGCCCTGATGTTGTCGGTGCTGTTCGCGATCGCCGCGGTGGGATCGGCGCAGGGCGCCCCGACCCGCGCCGCCGCCGGGCCGATGACCTACGACGTGCGGATCCGCCGCGACAGGTTTGGCGTGCCCCACATCCTCGGACGAACCGACGCCGACGCGGCGTTCGGCCTTGGCTTCGCCCAGTCTGAGGACGATTTCGCCACCATCCAGGACAGCGTCTTCACCTCGCGCGGCAAGCTCGCATCGTTGAAGGGCGCTGAAGCCATACCGAGCGACACCCTGGTCCAGCTGATGGATGTGCCAGGCGTCCTGGCCCGGGGCTATGAGCGTGATCTTTCGCCTGCGTTGCGCAAGATCCTCGACGCCTACGCCGCCGGCGTGAACCGCTTTGCGGCCCTGCACCCGGAGAAGGTCGCCGCCGGCCTGGGGTCGGTCACCGGGCGCGATCTGGCCGCCTTTACCCTGTTTCGCGGGCCCACCTTCTATGGCCTCGACGGGGCCTTCGCCCAGGTCGCCACCGGCCGCCTGCCCGAGCCGCCGGCGCTGAAAGAGACAGGGTCCAATGCGCTGGCGGTCGGGCCAGCGCGGGCCGCCGACGGGCG
>JANXXA010000050.1 GCA_025350885.1 Phenylobacterium sp. | reverse complement strand
GTAGACGCGCATGATTGTTCTCCTGAACGGGTATGAGGCCACACAGACGCGCAACGCGGGTGCAGCAAAGCGGGCGCTTTCCAGCGGTTTTTTGCCGAAAGGTCAAGGGAAGCTCGCTCACAGCCGCAACCGTCTATGGTGATCGCAGAAATCCCTCGCGCTCAAAGCCAAAGCGTTCGGCCTAGCGCACCGACGTCCCATATCGGCCCGCCGAAGGCTGTCCCATGATCCCGGTCACCGACACCCTCTCCATCGAAGACGACGAGATCGGCGAGAAGTTCGTCCGCGCCTCGGGGCCGGGCGGGCAGCACGTCAACACCTCGAGTTCGGCGGTGGAACTGCGCTTCGACGCCCGCAACTCACCCTCCCTGCCCGACGACGTGAAGCATCGGCTGGAGCGGATCGCCGGCAGCCGGATGAACCAGGAGGGGGTGATCGTGATCTTCGCCCAGAGCCACCGCAGCCAGGAGATGAACCGGCAGGACGCCCGCGAGCGGCTGGTGGACCTGATCGAACAGGCGACCCACAAGCCCAAGCCGCGCAAAAAGACCCGGCCGACCTATGCCTCGAAGCTCAAGCGGCTGGAGGGCAAGTCGAAGCGGTCGGGAGTCAAGGTTCTGCGCGGGCGGCCCGGCCGCGACGATTGAGGTCCCGGGTCAGGGCGGGTCAGTCGGTGGTATCGTCCGTCGGCGCTTCGGGGCCGTTCTTCTTGATGCTCTCGATGGCGTTCTTCGCCGACGGCTTGGAAGCGTAACCCTCCGTCGAGAAGATCACCTCACTGTTGTATTTGAAGCGGACGCGGAACTCGCCCGCCTTGTCCTTGTAGATTTCGAACTTGTGCGCCATGCCGGCCTCCGAATTGGCGAGGGTCCCGTCGGGATCGAACCGTCCCCCGGGGCATCGCGGGCGTCAAGCACAACGCGCCGCTCGTGGCCTCTGGCATGATTTGGCCGCATTGGCGTATAGGCTGAGGGGATGGCCGACCGCGTTCGTATCCTCGCCGCTACCGCCCTGGCGGGCGCACTCTCGGCCTGCGCGCCGACCCTGGGTCCGCCGCCGCCGGGACGCCCGCGCGCCCTGCCCGTCGAAGACACGACGTTCCATGCCTCGGACTTTGCCTGGTCGCAGGCGCAGGGCCGCAACGCGCTGATCGGCGTGGTCAATTTCAAGCTCGGCCCCACCCGCTACACCTGCCTGGGCGCCACCGTGGTGCTGACGCCGGAGACGCCGTGGTCCCGCCGCCGGATGATGGTGCTCTACCGGTCCGACCTGCGCGCCGCCCTGCCGGCCGACGAAGTGCGAGCCCGCACGCCCCAGGCGCCGCCCGGCGACTCCGGCCCCTACGTGAAGCGCGCCATCTGCGACAACGCCGACCGGTTCAGCTTCGCCGGCCTGGCCGACGGCGGCTGGTATGTGGTGACCATCGCCAAGCCGGTCCCCGGCGTCACCGGCCCGAACATGGCGCTGATGCGCCGGGTGATCACGCGCGGAGGCCGGGCGATCAACTTCGAACTCTGAGGCCGCCGGTTCCGCCCGGCGCTCAGTGCACCTTTGCCCGGCCGATCACCAGGCCGTCGGCATTGGCTAAGACGTCGATCACCGCGCCCTCCTCCAGGTCGCCGGCCAGGAGCTTGCGGGCAATCGGATCGACCAGTTCCTTCTGGATCGCCCGCTTCAGCGGCCGGGCCCCGAACACCGGGTCGTAGCCGCGCTCGGCCAGCCAGTGCATGGCCGCGGCGTCCAGCGCGATCGACATCCGCCGGTCGGCCAGCAGCGCCTCGAAGCGCTTCAGCTGGATCCTGACGATATCGTCCATCGCGCCCCGGCCCAGCCGCTTGAAGAGAATGATCTCATCGATGCGGTTCATGAACTCCGGCCGGAAGTGGCCGCGGACCACAGCCATCACCGAGGGCCGCGCCGTCTCCACATCTTCGCCCTCGTCCAGGGTCGCGAGAAATTCCGATCCCAGGTTGGAGGTCATCACGATGATGGTGTTGCGGAAGTCCACCGTGCGGCCCTGGCCGTCGGTCAGCCGGCCGTCGTCCAGCACCTGCAACAGCACGTTGAAGACGTCGGGGTGGGCCTTCTCTACCTCGTCGAACAGCAGCACCTGGTAGGGCCGGCGGCGCACCGCCTCGGTCAGCGCCCCGCCCTCGTCATAGCCGACATAGCCCGGAGGCGCGCCGATCATCCGGCTGACCGAGTGCTTTTCCATGTATTCGCTCATGTCCAGGCGGGTGATGGCGGCTTCGTCGGCGAACATGAACTCGGCCAGCGCCTTGGTCAGTTCGGTCTTGCCGACCCCGGTGGGGCCCAGGAACAGGAACGAGCCGATCGGCCGGTTAGGATCCTGCAGGCCGGCGCGGGCCCGGCGCACGGCGTCGGAGACCGCCAGCAGGGCCTCCTCCTGGCCGACCACGCGCGCGCGCAGCGCATCTTCCATGGCCAGCAACTTCTCGCGCTCGCCCTCCAGCATCTTTTCCACCGGCACGCCGGTCCAGCGCGAGACCACCGCGGCGATCTGTTCGGCGTCGACCACCTCGGGCGAGACCGCGTCGGCCTCGGCCCCGGCCTCCTCGGCCGCCAGGCGCTTTTCCAGCCCGGGGATTTCGCCATAGGCGATCTCCGAGGCGCGTTGCAGGTCGCCCCGGCGCTGGGCGGAGACCAGTTCCGCGCGCAGGCGCTCCAGGGCCTCGCGGCTCTGGGCGGCTGAAGAGACCTTCTCCTTCTCCGAGCGCCAGCGGGCGGTCATTTCGGCGGACTGGCCCTCCAGGTCGTCGAGCTCGTCTTCCAGCTTCTCCAGGCGGGCCTTGGAGGCGGCGTCCGTCTCCTTGGTCAAGGCCTCGCGCTCGATCTTCAGCTGCACGGCGCGACGGTCGATCTCGTCCAGTTCCTCGGGCTTGGAATCGATGGCCATGCGCACCCGGCTGCCGGCCTCGTCCATCAGGTCGATGGCCTTGTCGGGCAGGCGCCGCTCGGTGACGTAGCGCTGCGACAGGTTGGCGGCGGCCACCAGGGCGGCGTCGCTGTAGGTGACCTTGTGATGGGCCTCGTAGCGGTCGCGCAGGCCGCGCAGCATTTGGATGGTCTCCTCGACCGAC
>JANXXA010000041.1 GCA_025350885.1 Phenylobacterium sp. | reverse complement strand
GCCAGCAGCACCTTGGCCGGAAACTCACGCCGGTCGGCCAGCGAGACGGTGATTTCCTGACCGCCCTCGACCACATGGTTATTGGTGACGATGACCCCGTCGGCGCGGACGATCACGCCCGAGCCCAGCGAGCCTTCCACCCGGTCGCGCGGGGCGCCCCGGCCAAACAGCTCCCAGAACGGATCGACCTGCTGGCGGACCAGACGCTTGGACGAGATATTGACCACCGCCGGGGCGGCGCGCTTGACCACCGGGGCGAAGGATTGCTTCAGGCCGATCGCGCTTGTGGGGATCGTCCTGGAGGGCGTGGCGAGTTGCGCCGGTCCCTGTCCCTGGGCTTGGGTCTGGGCCTGGCTGTTGGCGGACGGCGAACAGGCGGCCAGCAGAACGAGGGCCGGAATCAGGACGCGGGTTGCGCGCATGGTCTCTCCGAGGTTGCGATCAGCAGTTCGATGCTAAGGCTTTTTCGGGCGCAATGATGGCGCTACTCCGCCGCGACGCTGGCCGCCTTGACCCGCGCGTGCCCGACCCGCACCGCCAGCAGGAAGGCGCAGCCCATCAGGCCGGCGGCGATGAAGATCGGCAGGCCCGGCGCGTGCAGCACCGCGTCGTGGCGCACCGCCCAGGCAAACGTCAGGCCGAAGACCAGCGGCCCGGTTACCGAGGCGATCCCTTGCAGGCTCTGGTTGGCGCCCTGGAGCTGACCCTGTTCCTGCGCGCCGACGCGCCGGGTCATCAACCCCTGCAGGCCGGGCTGGAGAAAGCTCATCAGGGCGAAGACCGGCGCCGAGGCGACATAGGCCCAGCCGTTGGGCGCCAGACCATAGAGGGTGAAACCGGCCATGCCACCCAAGGTCCCCAGCAGCAGCGCGCCCCGCTCGCCGATCCTGGCCACCACCGGTCCGACGAACAGGCTCTGTACGATCACGCCCAGCACGCCGGTCAGCATCATGGTCAGCCCGACCATGTCCGACCCCCAATGATAGCGGTAGCCGGCATAGAGCACGAAGATCGACGGAAGCACCGTGTGCGCCAGCTGGAACAGGAAACCCACCGTGGCCAGTCCCAGCAGTTCGCCGTGCGCCCGCAAAAATCGCAGCGAGCCGAGCGGATTGGCCCGCGCCCAGTTGAACTTCGTCATGCGCCGCTCGACCGGCAGGGATTCCGGCAGGACCACGAGGCCATAGACCCAGTTGATGGCGGTCAACCCCGCCGCCACCAGGAACGGCAGGCGCAGCGCGAAGTCGCCCAGATAGCCGTGCATGACCTCGCCGGCGAGGAAACCGCCGAACACCGGCCCCACCAGGAAGCCGAAACTGAACGCCGAGCCCATCCAGCCGAACGCCTTGGCCCGGTCCTGGGGCTCGGTGACGTCGGCGACATAGGCGTTGGCGGTGGAGAAGCTGGCGGCCGTCATGCCGTTGATCACCCGACCGACAAACAGCCAGGCAAGGTTCGGGGCAAACGCCATGAACAGGAAATCGATGGCCAGGCCGGCCAGCGAGATCAGCAGCACCGGTCGGCGGCCGATCCGATCCGACAGCATGCCCAGGATCGGGCCAAAGAACAGCTGCATGACGCCCCAGGTCACCGCGAACAGCACATTCCAGGTGGACGCCGTGGCGGTGTCGCCGCCGACCAGGTGCTTGATCAGGTTCGGCAGCACCGGGATCATGATCCCGAACGATACCGCGTTCATCAGCGCGCAGGCATAGACAAAGCGGAAGGCGGCCTTGCGCCGGGTGACGATCGACGGTTCAGTCATCAGAATCTCCGAATTCCATCCTGAAACGAAGCCGAAACCCGCGCAATATCGCTACGACAGCCCCTCGTCGATGGCCGACAGCTGGCCGCGCCAGAACTCAGCCAGCCGCAGCAACAGCACCGCGTCGGGGAAACCGTGCCGTGCGGCGCTCTCCCCCGGCACCTGATCGAAGCCGTGGTGTTCGATGCTGACCCGGGTTTCATCGCCGACGGCCTCGAACCCAACCTCCACTTCGGTGTGGAGATTTAGCGGAAAGTTCGCCTGTCGCCAGGAGAAGACCAACCTTCTTGGCGGCTCCCAGGCGCGGATCCGGCCGATCTCGAAGACCTTACCGCCTGCGCGGGTCTCGACCAGGCGACCGCCGGTTCCGGGCTCGAAGGACAGCACGCCGGGCCGGGGCGTGGTCTGGAACAGCGTGCTCGGCCGCCACCAGACGCCAATGTCTTCCACGAACGCCCGGAAGGCGCGCTCGGGGGTCGCCCGGACCCGCATGGCCACATAGACCTTGGAGGTCATGGGTCCTGCTCAAGGTGCGCCTTGAAGGCCACGAGCTGAGTGCTCCACAGCCGTTCGGCGTCCTCCAGCCAACGCAGCAGATGAACCATCGGCTCGGGCCTCAGGGCGTAGATGCGGACGCGCGCATCAAAGGGCGAATGGGATTCGTCCACCAGGCCGCTCTGGCGAAGGGTCTTCAGATGCCGGCTCATGGCGGGCGGGGTGAGGTCAAGCTCGCGCGCGAGGTCGCCGGCGGCGCGCGGGCCCTGGCTCAACAGGTCAATCGCGCGCCGGCGATGCGGATCGGCGAGCGCCGCAAGCGTCCGGTCGACGGGGGACTGAGCTGAGCTCACACCCAGCCCGTGATCTTCAGGCCGCTGACCCGCTCGGCCTCCTCGCGGGTCACTGTTTCGACCGTCTGGGACACCGTCCAGATATGGCCCTCGGGATCGCGGCAGCGATAGGTGCGGTCGCCGTAGAACTGGGTCTGCGGCTCCACCAGGATTTCCGCGCCGGCCGCCCGCGCGCGCTCGCAATGGGCGTCGATGTCCGTGCTCAACTGGATATGGACGGTCTGGGTGTTCTTCCCGCCGATAGAGCGCGGGCTCTTGTGGTCCTCGGTCCACTCGTTGCCGATCATCACCACGGCATTGCCGAAGCGCATCTCGGAGTGGGCGATGGCGCCGTCATCGTCCTCGATCAGCATGGACACATCGAAGCCGAACGCCTGCTCCAGCCATTTGAGCGCGGCCCTCGGATCGAGATAACAGACCGCCGACATCAGCGGCGCACGCCAGTCAGCCATGACCGGCCTCCTTCAACGAGCTGGCGATCTTCAGGCCGCTGGCCGCTTCCATGTCCGCCAGCGTCAGCGGCGCCGCCGGCTGGGCGAAGTTCCAGACATGGCCTTCGGGGTCCACGACGCGGTAGGTCCGCTCGCCATAGAACTGATCCTGCGGGTCCTGGGTGATCCTCGCGCCCGCCGTCCGAGCTCGCTCGCAATGGGCGTCGAGGCCCTTGGCGAGATGGACGCGGATGAATTGCGTACCGCGCCCTTCGATGGCCAGCGGACTGACCATACGCGCCTCGCCAATGATCGGGTCGGCGAACTCCGGATTGATGCTGACCACTGCGCCGTGGAAGCTCATCTCGGAATAGCCCAGCTGGCCCGAAGGCGTGGTCACCAGCGTGGTGGTCTCGAAACCGAACGCCGCCTCAAGCCACTTCAGAGCCGCCAGCGGGTCGCGGTAGAAGGCGGTCGGTTTGAATATCTGTTGGTCGGCCACGGCGCAGGTTCTTCCCTCGAAACCGCAATAGTTAACCCTCATCACAACTATATCGTCAAGCCGGTCGGCGCGGGCGCTGCCTGGCGGAGACGGATTTGACCACGCTGCGCGACGGCGCGGCGGGATCGATGGCCGCGGCGCGCGCCAGGGCCTGGGCCATCAGGGCCTGGACC
>JANXXA010000033.1 GCA_025350885.1 Phenylobacterium sp. | reverse complement strand
TGAGCAACGGGCCAGCGGCGGCGGCCAGCCGCTGGCGCTCGGCGGGCGACAGCCGCACCAGGCGCGCGGCCAGCCAGTCGTTGCGGTGGCGCTGGATCGCCTCATGCTTGCGCAGGCCGGCGGGGTTGAGGGTCAGGCCCTGGCGGCGACCGTCCAGCGCGTCACTGGTCCGGCGCAGCCAGCCGGCGGCCTCCAGGCGCTTGACGTGGGCGGACATGGTGGGCCGCGAAATCTGCTCGACGTCGGCGAGTTCGGAGACCCCGACGCCGGGGTGCTTGCGCAGGTAGCCGAGGATCAGGGCATCCTGCGCGGAGAGCCCGACCTTCTGGGCTTCCTGGCGCAGGCGCCGCGAGACCCGCAGCAGGGGTCCGCGCAGGGCCTCAGCCAGGGCGGAGACGGTGTTAGCTTCGACCGTGGATGCGGACATCTGGCTGCCAGATAGTTAGCCTTCCTAACTATCCTAGGGCGCGGCGCGCTTGCGATCAAGGCGCGTGCGTCAAGGCCAGATCAGCGCGGGGCCGGTTCCTGTGTCTCGGCCTTGCCGGTATGCTTGTCGTAGAGGCAGAGCATCACGCCGCGGCGCCCCTTCATGTGCTCCTGGGGATAGACGCCGATGACCCTGGCCGCGGCAAGGGTCTCGAAGTCTGGCCAGTAGTCGGTGATTTTCGCGGACTTGAGCCCGCTTTTCAGCCGGCAGGCTTCGACCACCCGGACTTTCAGCTGGGCCCACGACCGGGCGGTGGAGGCGGTCGCCGGGACGGCAAGGGCCACCCCGGCGACCGTGACGAGCGCCAGGACGCCCCGCAGGAGCTTCACCTCGGTCATCCTCCTGAAATGCAGACGGCTTGGACCCCGACTACAGCACCCCCAGCATTTCGGCGACCAGGGGGTGGCGGACGATATCCTTGTCGGCGAGGCGGACGACAGCGATGTTGGGGAGTGTCGAGAGCTTTTCGGCGACGGTCCTGAGCCCCGAGAATTCCGGCAGCAGGTCCGACTGGTCCGGGTCGCCGGTGACCACCATGGTGGAGTGCCAGCCCAGCCGGGTCAGCAGCATCTTCAGCTGCACATAGGTGCAGTTCTGCGCCTCGTCGATGACCACGAAGGCGTTGTTCAGCGTGCGCCCGCGCATGAAGCCCACCGGCGCGATCTCGATGGCGCCCTCGGCCATCAGCGCCCGGACCCGCTTCATCGACAGGCGGTCCGAGAGCGCGTCGTAGAGCGGGCGCAGATAGGGCGCGAGCTTGTCCTCGGCGTCGCCGGGCAGGTAGCCGATGCTCTCGCCGGCCTCGACGGCGGGCCGCGACAGGACGATGCGCCCGACGCTGCCGGACTCCAGAGCTTCGACGGCCTTGGCGATGGCCAGATAGGTCTTGCCGGTGCCGGCCGGGCCCAGCGCCATGACCAGGTTCCTGGCGTCGATGGCGTCGATCAGCGCCTGTTGGCCGGGCGACTTGGCCTTGATGGTCTTCAGATAGCCCTGCTCGCGGTCCTCGTTGGAGTTGTGGTGGGTCAGCGGCGACCAGCCGCGATCGAGCGGCAGTCTGCGGATCTTATCGTCACCCTCGAACTGGCCTCCCTCGGACGGCCCCCCCTGGAACCTTGGGTCGAACGCGCCTTCGCGCAACTGTCGCTTCAGGGCTCGCTTGGTCATCGTAAGCCTCCATTAACGCTGAGATTCGGGGACGCCGGAGATTGCAGACAAGAAAAAAGGGCGTCTCCGCGATGGAGCGCCCTTGGGTGGCAGACTTGAGGTCGATCAGGATGGTCGGAAGCTGTCGGCGTGTGTGGGCGGATCGCCCGCCCGGGGGGATCGCCCCGGGATGCCGGTCCGGATCCGGGGATCCGAGGGGACAACACACTCAGCGCCATCAACTCCGCCCAGCGCGAGACACGAAGCCGAGGGTCGGCCCCGCAGCGATTTCGAGAAGGCTATCGCCCTGCCGAATCGCATCGCTAGTATGACCTTAACGTGGTTTCCGAAGTGTTAAACCGACCGATGATCATAAGAAACGGGGTGTGCGGATGAGTGTCTATAACTTGGGTGGTGTGGCGCCAGATTTACCGGGTGAAGACGAATACTGGATTGCGCCCAGCGCATCGGTAATCGGTCGCGTGATTCTGAAGAAGAACGCGTCGATCTGGTGGGGCGCGATCCTGCGCGGCGACAACGATCCGATCATTATCGGCGAGAATTCCAACGTCCAGGACGGATCGGTGCTGCACACCGACGTCGGCCAGCCCCTGGTGCTGGGGGCCAATGTGACGGTGGGCCACCTGGTGATGCTGCACGGCTGCACCGTCGGCGACAATTCCCTGGTGGGGATCGGCTCGATCATCCTCAACGGGGCGGTAATCGGGAAGAACTGCCTGATCGGCGCCAACTGCCTGATCACCGAAGGCAAGGAAATCCCCGACAACTCGCTGGTGATGGGCGCCCCCGGCAAGGTGGTCCGCGAGATTTCGCCGGAGCAGGCCGCCGTGATGGCCGGCGGCGCGCGCCACTATGTGGAGAACTGGCAGCGGTGCCGACGGGAGTTGCGGGAGGTGTGAGGCGGCATGCGGCCAGCGCCAGGCTGGCAGGGTCCGCATTGACCGGGTTCGCTAAGTCGGGCGGGTCCGGCCCGCGATCTGGTCCTCGTATTCGACGGTGTCGAACCAGCCCAGCGATGATTTGACCTTCGACTGGTCGTCCAGGTCCCACTCTTCCCAGCCGCCGACCTTCACGAAATTCTTGGTCTCGGCGTGATGGCCTTCCAGCGTCCAGAGAAACAGCGCGTGCTTTCCGGCGATCCGAAAATCGTCGCAGCGCACGATCAGGTCCGGAAACGCCGCGTAGAAGCCTGCGGCCATGTCCGCGATGGCCGCGTGCCCCCGCATCGGCTGGCCGCCGTTGATGACGATCTGTCCGTCCGCCGAATAGAACGATGCGACAGCCGCTTGCGACCTTGATGACCAGGCCGCCGAATAGTCATGACCGAGCGTCTGAGCGGATTTCGGCATCATTCCCCCTGGATGTGTCGCGAGCGTATGCGCCGCTTTCGAGTGACCGTAACTCCACCGCAACTCCGGACGTCGAAGTCGGTCAGTCGGCAACTCTGCGCCAGCCGACGGCGAGGCTCTTGCCGCCCGCGACCTCCAGGCCGACGCCTCTGGCGCTGACCTTGCCATCGGTGATCCAGGTCACGTCGTAGAAGTCGCCGGGCGTGTGCCTTTGGATTTCGAGATCGTACTCGTCCGAAAACCGACCATTCTCCAGGAAGTAGCGGACGTGATAGCGCCCGACAAAGCCGCCAGCGGTCGGACCTCCGGTCGCCGCGCCGGGCCCGCTGTAGGCGTTGGCGTAGTTCCATCTGGCGTTCAAGACGCCGGGCGTATCGCTCAGGGTGTAGAGGACAAAGCCGATGTTCAGGGGCTCGCCCGCCTTGGGGGCAGGTGTGGGACCCGCGGCATGGCCGGAGGCGGGCAGCAATACGGTCAAGGCGACCGCAAGCAAGACTAGCCGAAACATCGCGCCCCCCGCCGGCTGTTGAAGAGGCCGACGGTAGCACCGGGCGGGCGAGGCGCCACCCGGCAATTCTGGAGGCTGGCGACGGATGGTCCCACCTTGAACCTTGACGGACCCAGCGGCGCTAGCCCAGCGTCTCGGCAGAATGGGAGCAAGACGTCATGGCCTATGAATTCATCAAGGTGGAGCGGGACGGGCCGGTCACCACGGTCACCCTGAACCGGCCCGAGGTGATGAATGCGCTGCATTCGCCGGCGCACTTCGAGCTGGGCGAGGCGTTCGACGCCTTCGCCGCCGATCCGGACCAGTGGGTGGCGATCGTCACCGGGGCGGGGGACCGCGCGTTCTCGGCCGGTAACGACCTGAAGCATCAGGCCGGCGGCGGCAGGATGGGCAGCCCGCCGTCGGGGTTCGCGGGCCTGACCTCGCGCTTCGACCTGGCCAAGCCGCTGATCGCGGCGGTGAACGGGGTGGCCATGGGCGGCGGGTTCGAGATCGCGCTGGCCTGCGACATCATCATCGCCTCGGAGACCGCCATCTTCGCCCTGCCCGAGCCTCGCGTGGGTCTCGCGGCCCTCGCCGGAGGCATGCACCGCCTGCCCCGCCAGATCGGCCTGACCCGATTCGATCAATAAATGGGCCACCGCGCAGACCCGCCCGTCGCGGTCAATAAAACACGGGGTATGCGCTTCGGGATGATCGTAGTTTCGCGGGAAGCGCGCTTTGAGCCAATAGGCGTGGAGCTGCTGCAGATTGCGCTGGCGGGCTTCTCGGAGCTCGGCGTCGAACACGCTCAGGTCACGGGCC
>JANXXA010000031.1 GCA_025350885.1 Phenylobacterium sp. | reverse complement strand
AGCGCCTCGATCTGATCGACCAGCAGTTCCTCGGGCTCCGACCGCGCGAAATAGGCATTGGCCAGGCGTTCGGGCCGGTCGGCCTGAAATTCCGAGATCCGCCGACGGAATTCCGCGAAGCTCTCCGAAGCGTAGAGGTCTCCGCGAACAGCCGCCAGCGCGCGGCTCTCTTCGCCGCAGAACCAGTCGAAGAAGAAAGGTTCCCAGCGCAGCCGCGCCCCGCCCTCTGAGATGGCCTGAAACGCGGCCTGGACCAGGGCCGCATCCTCCCCGGCGCTCTTTGGCCGCATCCCCAGGCGGTCCAGAATCGCCGCCGTCAGCTCGTCCCGATAGACACCGGCGAACCCGTTGAGCGCGTCAACCAGCGGGTCGGTCTCGGCGATCAGGCTCAGCGCGCGGGCCAGCTGCTGGAGGTTCCAGAACACCGCCTCGGGCTGCCGGCCGAAGCTGTAGAGCCCGGACTGGTCAAAATAGGCGGCGGTGAAGTTGGGGTCGTTGTGCGGCAGGAAGCGGTAGGGGCCATAGTCGAAGCTCTCGCCGGAGAGGTTCATGTTGTCGGTATTGAGCACGCCGTGGACAAAACCCGCCGCCATCCAGCGCGCGGTCAGCCGGGCCGACCGCGCGATCACCGCCTTAAGCAGGGCCACAGGCCGGTCAGTCGCGCCCGCAAGCTGCGGATAGTAGGCTTCGATCACATGGTCGGTAAGCGCGATCAGCCGGTCCGGCGCCTCGAAATAGGCGTGGCGCTGGAAGCTGCCGAACCGAATGTGGCCATGGGACAGGCGGACCAGCACCGCGGACCGCGTCGGACTGGGCTCGTCGCCACGCACCAGGTCCTCGCCGGTTTCGATCAACGAGAACGAGCGCGAGGTCGGCACGCCCAGCGCCTCCAGCATCGCGGTGGCCAGCACCTCGCGCACCCCGCCCTTCAGCGTCAGCCGCCCGTCGGCGGTGCGCGACCACGGCGTGCGTCCCGAGCCCTTGGTCCCTAGGTCCAGCAGGCGGCCGGTTCCGGCCTCCCGCATCTGCGCGAAGGTGAAGCCTCGCCCGTCGCCGAGCTCGGGGTTGTAACTGCGGAACTGGTGGCCGTGATAGCGCTGCGCCAGCGGCGGATCGATGTTGCCCGGCAGCGGCTCGAATCGCCCGAAGTGCGCGATCCACTCGGCGTCGGTCAGGGTGTCGAGGCCCACCGTGGCGGCCGCCCGGTCGTTGCGGAACCTCAAGGTCGTCTGTGGGAACGCCTCGGCGGCCACGGGATCGGCGAACTCGGGGCCGAGGTCGGGAAAGCGTGGATCGGGACGATAGGCAGGCGAGGTCGGCATGGATGCGAGATGGGCGCTTTGCGTCCATTGGGCAACGACGAGAGAGCTTCATCAGGTCCAGGACGATGTATCGCCGCGGCGTCGTCCCAAATCGAGGTGGGCCGCCGGGCGCGCCAACGACTCGAAACCTGCAGTACCCAAGCGAAAACGGACTATCGGACGCGCGTCAGCGTCGTGCGCGTTTCCCTCGCAGGTCGACCGGCGGCCGACTTGGAAATCAGAACCAGCGAGTCGCCGGAGAGCTTGAGCTCCTGCATGATCGGTCCGTCTGTCGTCATCACGCTCACGTTCTTGGCGACGATGGGATGGCGGATGAGGGTGGTCCCCTTGACCTCGTAGGCGCCGGCCTGACCGGTGAGCGGCTCCCATTCCTCGTAGCGGGAGAGCTTTTCGCCGTCGGTGAGTTTGTCGGGGTCTTTGGGCGTCGCCGACGCCGTGCGGGGCTTTTCCCCTGCGCTCACATAACCGTAGTAACCCCGATGGAAGATAATCAGGCTCGGCTGCGGGTTGGCGATCGTCGCGGCGTTTGCGCCGGTCGTGACGACCTTGGCGATCTTCCAGACGCCTTCCACCGAGGCCGAAGGCGGTCCCTTGGTCGCGGCCTGAGTCATCGACGAAGATGCGCCAAAGGAAATTGCCGCAGCCAACACCGTGGCGGCGGTTCGCGTGAAGCCTGACATTGCTCGTCTCCCCCTTGTGGCCCCGACGGCCCAGGCCAGCATGCAGACTATTCCTGGTCCGGCAACCGAAATGCATATCGATGTTTGGTGGCGGCGATGGCCTCGGCGTCCGCGTCGCGCCGTGAGCGGCGGGGCGCCGACATTCACCCGATCCGCGTACCCATGCCGCCATCGACGCGCAGGGTCTCGCCGGTGATGAACTGGGCTTCGTCGGAGGCCAGGAACAGGGCGGCGTAGGCGGTGTCCCAGGCCGTGCCCATCCTGCCGCGCAGGGGCACCCGGGCGTCGCGCTCGGCGCGGACCTCGGTGGTGGAGCGGCCCGACGCCGCGGCGATGCCGCTGACCGCCATGGGGGTGTCGATATAGCCCATCATGATGGCGTTGGCCCTGATCCCATAGCGCGCGTTCGACTGGGCGACGGAGGTGGTCAGCCGGTTCACACCCGCCTTGGAGACCTCGTAGGCCAGCTGGATACCGCCGCCCACCGCCGCCAGGGAGGAGATGTTGACGATGGCGCCGCCGCCCTGTTCGCGCATCACCGGCAGGGCCGCCTTAAGGGTCAGCCACATGCCCTTCAGGTTTACCGACAGGATGCGGTCGAACACCGCCTCCTCCAACCGGTGCGCCGGGGCGTCGCCGCCGCCGATGCCGACGTTGTTGATCAGGATGTCGAGGCGGCCCAGTCGAGCCTTGGCCTCATCGACGATCATCTGGCAATCGGCCGCCTTGGTGATGTCGGCGGCCAGCGCCGAGGCGGTCCCGCCCTCAGCCACGATCATCGCCACGGTCTCTTCGGCCCGCTCGGCGATGCGATCAACGCAGAGCACTCGGGCTCCCTCGCGGGCGAACAGAACGGCCATGGCGCGACCGTTGCCGATGGTCTCGCCCGGCGTCTGGCCGGCCCCGACCACCACCGCGGCCTTGCCCTCCAGCCGGCCGGCCACGCTCAGAACCCCTTAAGGTCGGGGTCGAGGGTCTGGCCTTCGTCGAGCTGCACGCCGAAGGTGTTCAGGATCATCGACACCTGGGTGTACTGGCCGGTGGTGAACACCACATCCATCCGCTGCTTGTCGGTGAAGTGCGCACCCAACGCGGCCCAGGTCGCCTCGCCGATGAACTGGTCGGCGTGCAGCTCGTCCGTCGCCCGGATCAGCGCCGCGTCCGCCGCGCTCCAGCCCGCCTCGGCGCCGGTCTTGATCCGGCTGATTTCGTCCTCGGTCAGTCCCGATTGCAGGCCGATCCGCGTATGCTGGGTGAACTCGTAGCCGGATTTGCAGAGATAGCCGGTGCGCAGGATGACGATCTCCCGCTCCCGCGCCGGCAGGTCGTTGCGCCTGGACAGTACATAGCCGCCCCAGGCGTTGAAGCGGGTCAGCGCCTTGGGCGCGCGGGCCAGGGTCCGGAAGATGTTCAGCACCGGTCCCGGGCGCATGGGCTCCAGCGCCTCGGCCTGTTCAGGCGTCAGTTCGGCGTCGCTCAGGGGCATGAAACGGGGTTGGCTCAATCGCATCGTCGGATCCTCCGCCGCCTCTCGTGGGCGGCCTCGGCGGATACCTTAGCGGCCCGCGCGCCGCCATGCTAACCGAAGCCATGGCCAAGCGGATCACGCTGGATTTCCTAAAGACCGAGAGCGCCTCGGGGCTGATCCTGGCGGTCGCGGCTCTGGCGGCGATCGGGCTCGCCAACTCGCCCTGGGCGCATGCCTATTTCGGCTTTATCGCCGCCCCGGTGACGATCCAGATCGGCGGATTCCGCGAGACCCTTGCGGTGCTCGACTGGATCAAGGAAGGGCTGATGGCGATCTTCTTCTTCGTCGTCGGGCTGGAAATCAAATACGAGATTGTCCGCGGCGAATTGGCCAATCCGCGGCGGCTGGCCCTTCCGGTGCTGGCGGCCCTGGGCGGCATGGTCGGGCCGGCCCTGGTCTACCTGGCCTTTAACGCCGGCGCCGGCGGGGCGCCGCAGGGCTGGCCCGTGCCGGTCGCCACCGACATCGCCTTCGCCATTGCCGCGCTGGCGGTGGCCGGCCCGAAGCTGCCGGCCAACCTGCGGGTCTTTCTGCTGACCCTGGCCATCGTCGATGATCTGGGCGCGGTGGGTCTGATCGGCCTTTTGTTCACCAGCCATGTGCGGCTGGCCGCGGTCGGCGGGGCGATCGCCGGGCTGGCGCTGATGGGGCTGCTCGGTCGCTGGCGAAAGGCGCCCTACCTGTTCTACGGCATCGGCTTCCTGATCGTCTGGGCGTTCACCCTCAAGTCGGGGATCTCAACCTCGATCGCCGGCGTCGCGGCCGCGGCGATGATCCCGCTGGAGCCCCGCAAGCCTGGCCGGCCCGGGGTGCTCGAGGACGTCATGGAGGGCCTGCACCCCTATGTGGCGTTTTTCATCCTGCCGCTGTTCGCCTTTGCCGCCGCGGGGTTTTCGATCCGCGGCCTGGGCCTTCCCGACCTCTTCGGACCCATCGCGCTGGGGGTGGCGGCGGGGCTGTTCCTGGGCAAGCAGATCGGCGTCTTCGGCGCCACGGCCCTGGTGATCGGACTGAAGCTCGCGCGGCGGCCGACCGGAGCCCGATGGGCCGAGCTCTACGGCCTGTCGCTGCTCTGCGGCATCGGCTTCACCATGAGCCTGTTCATCGGCCAGCTGGCGTTCCCGCTCTCCGACCCCGCCGCCGAAGCCCAGGTGAGGATCGGGGTGGTCGTGGGCTCTCTGTTGTCGACCCTGGCCGGCATGACCGTCCTGGCGTTCAGCGCCGCGCGGCGGGCGCGCGAACCCCAGGACTAAGTCAGATCAAGCCCATCGCGCGGGCCCTGACCACGGCCTCGGTGCGGTTGACCGCGCCCAGGGCGGCGATGGCCGCGGCGGTGTGGGCCTTGATGGTCGCCGGCGAGAGGTCGAGGTCCCGGGCAATCTGCTTATTGGAGTCTCCTGTGGCGATCCGCGTCAGGACATCGGTCTGGCGCTGAGTGAGCCGCACGGCGAAGGCCGCGACCGCCATCTCGCTGACGGCCTCGCCACGCGCGGCCAGCTCGACGATGCGCGGCGGCAGATAGCGACCACCGGCCAGAACCAAGTGGATTGCGGCCTCGATGATGGCGCTCCTTGAGGTCTTGGGCGCGAAGCCGGCAATACCGAGCCGGAACAGCGCCAGCAGCACCGCGTCCTCCTCGTTACCGGTGATGACCAGAATCGGCGTGTGAGGTGCGACAGCACGCAGCTTGCCGATCCCCACAAGTGGGCTGGCGCCCGGCATGATCAGATCACTGATGATCAGGTCGGGGGTGTCGGCCGCGGCCGCCCAGGCAGCGGGATAGTCGGCAGCCTGGGTGATCTCGGCGTCGGGCCAGCCCAGCGACACGGCGCCGGCCAGCGCCTCGCGCATCATCGCGTGATCGTCACAGATCAGGCAGGTCTTCATACGCGCCGCCGGCCCTCGAGCCCGTATCGTAGGCGGTGGACTATCCGGGGGCTAGGGCTTCAGTCAGGTTAAGTTCAAGCCAGAACGCACTTCCTTGGCGCCATTTCGGGTCGAGGCCCACGGCGCCATCCATCAGCCCGGCCATGCGCCGCGCCGAGGCCAGGCCCAAGCCGAAACCGCCGCGTATCTCGTCGCCATGGTCGGACCCCTGGACGAAATCCTCAAACAGCTGCGGCGCGTCGGCCGGCGAAATTCCCACCCCGTCGTCGATCACCCACAGGCGCACGCGGCCCGCCCGGCGCCGCGCGCCGATCAGCAGGCGGCGCGCCTTGGCATGGCGGATCCCGTTGCTGACAAGATTGCCAAGCGCGCGCTCAAGCAGGGCGACGTCGGCGGTGGCCCGCAAGCGACTGGGCAAGGCCAGCAGGGTGACGCCGGCCAGCCGCGCCGCCGGCTCGTGCATCTCGGCGACGCGGGCGATGAGCGGCCCCAAAGCGAGCTGGCTGAGGTGTGGCTCGACGACGCCGGATTCCAGCCGCAGGTGGTCGAGCATCTGGCGCAGCAGTTGTTCGGTCGCATCGAACGCCCAGGTCACCCGCCGCGCGGCGGCCTCGCGGCGAGCGGCGTCGGGCGCGCGCATCGCCTGGTCGAAGAACAGCCGCGCGGCCTGCAACGGCTGGCCGAGATCATGGCTGGCCGAGGTCAGGAAGCGGGTCTTCGCGTCCCGCTCAGCGGCGACCTGCACCAGCGCCGCCTCCGCCGCCTGGCGCGCGTCATGGGTGCGGTCGACCGCCCGCTGCACCACCGCGCGCAAGGTCATGACGTTAAAAGCGTAGGCGATCGAAAATGGCGCCACGATGAGCGAGAACCGGTCCCAGTGGACGACGAAGTAGAGCGCCGTCGAGATCGGCAGGGCCAGAGGCGAGACGACGATCCGGCGCCGCGTGGGGGGCCGTTCGATGGCGCCCAGAACCTCGGTCGCCACGGTGGCGAAGGCGCCCGCAACACACAGCATGCGCACGGCCTCGTCGGCGTAGGGCATGGCCAGCCAGAATCCAATGATGATGACAGCGTTGCCGCCCCAGATCACCAGGCGGTTCCCGGCTTGCGAGGCAAGCACCTCGGGCTCGGAGCCCCGCCGCAGCACACTGACCGAGAGCAGGGTCAGCCAGGCCAGCACATAGAGGGCCGTCAAGCCGTAGACGAGATTGCGGTTCCGGTCTGGAAGCGACGGACCGATCAGCATCGGCAGAAAGATGGCCCAGGCGATCAGCGACGCCATCGCGATCAGATGAACCGGTAAGGCCCGCAGCATCCGCTTTTCTCTCCCCTCGCGGCATGTTGGACCGATCCGCCACGCGTGCAAGGCGATGGGCCATCTGGCTAGGCCATCCGGCCAATGGGAAGACCACTCCTGGTCGCGGTACGGTTTGGTCGATCCGAGGGGGCCGGCAGCGTCCGGCGCGCCCCTTCGGACAACGGAGTGACCGTCATGCGCCCGATCCTGATGCCGTTGATCGTTGGCGGCCTTGCGTTGGCGGCCTTGACCGCGCCATCCGTCGCGGGGGCGGCCCCCATCCTGACCGGGTCGGTGGGTGCAACGAGCGGCAGCATCGGCAGCTGCGGCGAAGCCAAGACCCAGACCGGGTCTAGCGTTGTCTCGCTTGCATTGACCTGCGGCGACAGGTTCGGCGTCCTTACCGCGACGGCATTCGCCGGGGCGGGCCATGTCGGCGCCACGGCCCGTTCCGCGACCTTCGGCGGAACCAGCACCCCGGCGCTACCGGCCGCTGTCGCCACCTATTCCGACTTCCTGGTCTTTACATCATCGGATCACACCGCCACGGAGGCGGAGGTGTCCGTCAACGTCTTGGTTGACGGCATTCTCAACGCCGCTTTAGGCAGTCCGCTCGTCTTCACTCAAGCCTTCGCCAGCTTTCGCGCCTTCGTTGTGTTGGCCGGCACGTTCCAGATCCAGGAGAATCTCAACGGCGACGGCGGCAGTCTGTTCGTGGAGAACAATTTCGGTCTCGAAAGCGGCGTGCTAGGCCCAGCGCCCCACGCGTTATTGCGTAGCCCAACCGTAATTGTTTCGCTCAACACGCCGACCTTCTTCGCGATGGGCCTTGAGGTTGGCAACATCATCAGCGGACCCGGCGCGTCGGCCCGCTCGGAGTTTGGCCACACCTTCGCACTGCCGACCGGGTCGGACGTCTTCAACCTGCCGGGCGGTGTGACGGTGAACGCCGGAAGCTATCTGGTGAACAACCGCTACTTCGACCCGACCCTGGTTTCGGCCAGCGTGCCGGAGCCGGCCGGCTGGGGGCTGATGCTGGCGGGCGTCGGCCTGGCCGGCGCGGCGCTGCGGCGGCGCGCACGCCTCGCGGCGACGACCTGATACCCGGTACGAAAAAGGGCCGCCCTCGCGGGCGGCCCTGGTCCGTCGCCGTCGCTCGGCCCTACTCGGCGGCCACCTTCGGCGCGTAGCCGAGGACGGCCTTGGTCTCCAGGAACTCGTGCAAGCCGATGGGCCATCTGGCTAGGCCATATGGCCAATGGGACGAGCGGGGGTGGAGGGCCTAGTCTGTCGAGACCTGGAGAGGGTCGGCAAGTCAGCCTTAGCCGCCCACCCTTCGGAAGATTGCGGAGCCAAACCATGCATCGGACTCTCACGCTGATGATCGCCACGGTGCTTGTCTTGGCGCCGATGGCGGGGCGGGCTGCGACCTTCACAGCCACGGTCGGCCCCAGCTCGACTGGCGGGATCGGCAATTGCGTTATTCCCGGGCTGGTGAGCGGCTCCAGCCCGGTCAGCACCAGCGGAATCTGCGCCGACATCAGGGGCCTCTCCAGCGGCCGCGCCAGTTCCAGCTTCGGTCACATCGGCGCGAGGTCCGAGGGCGTCGCACTGGGCAACAGCAGCATTGTGGCGCAGTTCGGAGCCACCTCCGTATTCACCGATCAGCTGATGTTCACGTCGGCGGACCCCACCGCCACTGTCGCCGACGTCTCGGTCAACCTGGTCCTGGACGGCATTTTGAACGCCGCCGCCGACGCCTCGCAAGGCGGCTCCGCAGGCAGCTCGGTGGGCGCCATTGTTTCGCTCGGAAGCGGCAGCTTCTTGCTCCAGTACGCCCTCAACAGCAGTGGCCTTTTCACGGTCGTCCACCAAGACCTGGGGCTGACCGGCGGCGTGGCAGCGCCTAAGTTTAACGGTGCCTTCGTGAGCCCGATGGTCCGCGTCGCGTTGGGTTCGCCGACCACTTTCGTCCTTTATCTCGAGACCGGCGCTGCCGGGACCGGCTCGCACGCCTCCGCGCTCTCCGACTTCAGCGGGAGCTTCAAGCTGCCGAGCGGATCGGACGCTTTCAACCTGCCCGGCGGCGTCACTGTCAACGCTGGCGACTGGCTGGTGAACAACCGCTTCATCGACCCTCTGGGCGCTCCCGTCGGCGTGCCGGAGCCGGCCGGCTGGGCGCTGATGATCGCCGGCGTGAGCCTGGCCGGCGCGGCGCTGCGGCGGCGCGCGCCTCGCGGCGACGACCTGATACCCGGTACGAAAAAGGGCCGCCCTCGCGGGCGGCCCTGGTCCGTCGCCGTCGCGCGGCGCTACTCGGCGGCCACCTTCGGCGCGTAGCCGAGGACGGCCTTGGTCTCCAGGAATTCGTGGAAGGCGAAGTCGCCCCACTCGCGCCCGTTGCCGCTCATCTTGTAGCCGCCGAAGGGGGCGGTCATGTCGCCGCCCCCGCCGTTGATCGACACCTGGCCGGCGCGCAGCTTGGACGCCACCTTACGGGCCTGGTCGATGTCGGCCGCCTGGACGTAGGCCGCCAGGCCGTATTCGGTGTCGTTGCCGATATCGATGGCCTGATCGAGGGTGTCGTAGCCCAGGATCGAGAGCACCGGGCCGAAGATTTCTTCCTTGGCGATGGTCATCTCGTTGGTGACATTGGCGAACACGGTGGGCTTGACGTAGTAGCCCTTGTCCAGGCCCTCCGGCCGGCCCACGCCGCCGATCACCAGGGTCGCGCCCTCGTCGATGCCGGCCTGGATCAGCTTCTGGATCTTGTCGAACTGGATCTTGTTGACCACCGGACCCAGCTGGCTGTTGCCGTTCGGGTCGCCGACGGTGACCGTCGAGGCCGCCTCGCGGGCCACGGTGATCGCCTCGGCCATCCGCTTGCCGGGGACCAGCATGCGGGTCGGCGCATTACAGGACTGTCCGGAGTTGGTCATCATGGCGCCCACGCCGCGGCTGACACCCTTGGCGAACGCATCATCGTCGAGGACGATGTTGGGGCTCTTGCCGCCCAGTTCCTGGGCCACGCGCTTGACGGTGGGGGCGGCGGCCTTGGCCACCTCGATGCCCGCCCGGGTCGAGCCGGTGAACGAGACCATATCGACGTCCGGATGGCTGGAGATCGCCGCGCCGACCGTGGGTCCGTCGCCGTTGACCAGGTTGAAAACGCCGGCGGGAACGCCCGCAGCATGCATGATCTCGGCAAAGATATAGCCCGAGAACGGGGCCACTTCCGAGGGTTTCAGCACCATGGTGCAGCCGGTGGCGATGGCCGGGGCCACCTTGCAGACGATCTGGTTCAGCGGCCAGTTCCACGGCGTGATGAAGCCGCAGACGCCGATCGGCTCCTTGACGATCATCGTCGGGCCGCGGTCCTCTTCGAACTTGAAGGTCTTCAGCACCTCGATGGCGGTGGCCAGGTGAGCCATGCCGATCGGCGCCTGGGCGCGCTGCGCCAGCGAGGCGGGGGCGCCCATTTCCTCGGTCACCGCGGTGGCCAGGTCGCCGAAGCGCTTCTGATACTCGGCCAGGATCCGGCCCAGCACCTCCAGGCGCTCCTCGCGCGTGGTCTGGCTCCAGTTGGCGAACGCCTTGCGCGCGGCCTTGACGGCCTTGTCGACGTCGGCGGCGTTGCCCATGGCGATATGGCCGGCGACCTGTTCGGTGGCCGGGTTTTCGACCTCCTGGGTCTTCAGCTCGGTGGGCTCCACCCACTTACCGTCGATGTAGAATTTTAGGTACTCGCGCATGACGTCCTCCGGGGATCGTTGGAAATGTTACGGGCGCCGGTTGGCAGGTTCCGTCCGGCTTCGAAATTCACCTTAGTGATCGGCGCTACCCGGGAAAAGTCAGATTCCCTAATCACGCGTCGGCGCGACCCTACCGTAGATCGTGGCGGTTGGATGACCGCCGCCGGGTCATCGCGAGTTGCCACGCCACGGCGCGCTCGCTAAAGCCGCTGCATCGAGCCCTCGGAGACCGCCCATGCTGGCCATCGCCGCCATCGCCATCTTTATCGCCGTCATGGCCGTGCTGAACCGCATCGACTTCGGCCGGTTCGACTGAGTTTGATGCGGGCCCGCCCAGATGGCTGAGCCCCATGGGTGAGCGTGGCGCGGCCCTGATCACCGGCGGGGCCCGCCGTATCGGTCGCGCCCTGGTCGCCGCCGCCGCCGACGCCGGCTTCGATGTCGCGATCCACGTCCGCGCTGTCTCCGATGAGGCGCAGGCCGCCGCCGCGGAGGTGCGCGCCCGCGGTCGCAAGGCGGCGATCCTGGCCTGCGATCTGCGGCGGGAATCGACCACCGTGGCGCTCGTCGGCGAGGCTGAGGCCGAGCTGGGCCCGGTAACCCTGTTGGTCAACTCCGCCAGCGTTTTTGAACAGGACGCGTTCGCCGACATGAACCGCGCGTCCTGGGACGCCCACCTGGACACCAATCTGCGGGCGCCCCTGGTGTTGGCGCAGGTGTTCGCCCGGCGCCTGCCGCAGACCTGCCAGGGCCTGATCGTCAACCTGATCGACCAGCGGGTGCTGCAGCCCACCCCGGAGTTCTTCTCCTACTCGCTGTCCAAGGCCGCCCTGTGGGACGCCACCCGGATGCTGGCCCAGGCGCTCGCTCCACGGATCCGGGTCAATGGGATCGCGCCGGGGCCGACCCTGCGCTCGATCCACCAGGATCAGGCGGCGTTCGACGCCGAGGCCGCCGCCACCCTGATGGGCAGCCCTGTCGAGGTGGCCGAGGTCGCCCAGGCCCTGCGCTATCTGATCGACGCGCCCTCGGTGACCGGTCAGCTGATCGCGGTCGACGCGGGCCAGCATCTGGTCTGGAAATCATCATGACCGACGGCCTGCGCACCGTCATGACCCGAGTGTTCGTCACCGGCCTGAAGGTGCAGGCTGAGATCGGCGTCTACAAACACGAGATCGGCCGCGTCCAGCCGCTGGTGGTGGACGTGGAGCTTGACGTGCCCACCGCCGGCGCCGACCGACTGGCCGATACCCTGAACTACGAGACCATCCTGACCGCCGCCCGCGACATCGCCGCCCAGGGACACATCGAACTGGTGGAGACCTTCGCCGAACGCCTGGCGCGCGCCTGCCTGGCCGACCCGCGGGTCACCCAGGCCCGGGTGCGGGTGGAAAAGCCGCTGGCGCTGGCGCCGGACGCGGTGGGCGCCGGCGTCGAGATCACCCTGGTCCGCGCCTGAACAAACGGGCACGAGACCCTGTCCCGGCTGACGTGAATCACGTCAGCCGGGAAAGAACAGGGTCGTCGCTTATATCTGGAGCCCTTCTCCTCCACTCAGGTTGAGCCAACCTGAGTGGGAAGGGCTCTGGCGCGCTGGGGCCAGATTGCGGCATCATCACCCTGAACCATCGCCGTGGGGGCGGGAGGCTGAACCGATGACCGACTATCCAGAATATGGCGCGACCGAGGATCGGACCCTGCCGGCCGTCTGCTACGGCCTCTACCTGCTGGCCTTCGCCACCGGCTTTACCGGGATCATCGGGGTGATCCTGGCCTATGCGAACCGCGGCGAGGCGAGCCCGCGGATGGGGAGCCACTACGCGTTCCTGATCCGCACCTTCTGGATCGGTCTGGTGTGGATGCTGCTCTCCGGAATGATCCTGGGCGTCGGCATCCCGCTCAGCTTCATCCTGATCGGCATCCCCCTGCTGATTCTGGCCAAGCTGATGTTTGCCGTGGGCGCCTTCTGGTACGGCCTGCGGTGCGTCGTGGGCGTGATCTACCTGTCGCGCGGGGAACCCTATCCGCGTCCCTACGCCTTGCTGATCTGAGACTGGAACGATGGGCACGGGCGCGAAACTGATCCCCAAGCTGCTGTTCCAGCTCGCCTTGACGCTGGCGCTCTATGCAGCGCTGCTGTTCGGCGGCGCCGGGACGCTGGACTGGCCGTCCGCCTGGGCCTTCCTCGCCGTGTTCGGCCTCTGCAGCGTGAGCGTCAGCCTCTGGCTCGCGTTCGTCGATCCCGACCTGCTCGAAGAACGCATGAAGCCGCCGGTGCAGAAGGCGCAGAAGACCTGGGACAGACTGTTCCTCCTGAGCCTGGGCGTCGCATTGCTGGCCTGGACCTGCCTGATGGGCATCGACGCCCGGCGCTTTCACTGGTCGCACGTGCCGCTGAGCCTTCAGGTGTTCGGCGCGGTCCTCCAAGTCTTGAGCTACGCCGGTATCGCCTGGGTGTTCCGGACCAACAGCTTCGCCGCGCCGGTGATCAAGATGCAGAAGGAGCGCGAGCAGCGGGTGATCTCCACCGGCCCCTACGCCTTCGTGCGCCACCCGATGTACGCGTTCGGATCGCTGAGCTTCTTCGCGGGGCCGCTGATGACCGGATCGCTCTGGGCGCTCGTTACCCTGCCACCGATCTTCCTGGCCCTGCACATGCGCACGCTTGGCGAGGAGAAGATGCTGCGCGCCGAACTCGAAGGCTACGAAGACTATGCGCGGCGCGTCCGCTGGCGCTACGCGCCGG
>JANXXA010000025.1 GCA_025350885.1 Phenylobacterium sp. | reverse complement strand
GTCATGCACCTGGCCGCCGAGAGCCACAATGATCGCGCCATCGAGGGCCCGCTGGACTTCGTGCGCACCAATGTCATGGGGACCGCCGTCCTGCTGGAGGCGGCGCGGGAATACTGGAACGCCCTGCCGGCAGAGGCCAAGGCGGAGTTCCGCTTCCACCACGTCTCCACCGACGAGGTGTTCGGCGCGCTGGGCGAGGACGGCCAGTTCACCGAGGCGACGCCCTACGATCCCAACTCGCCCTATTCGTCGAGCAAGGCCGGCGCCGACCATCTGGTGCGCGCCTGGGGGCGGACCTATGCCCTGCCGGTGGTGCTGACCAACTGCGCCAACAACTACGGCCCCTATCAGTTTCCGGAAAAGCTGATCCCGACGGTGATCACCCGCGCGCTCGAGGGCAAGACCATTCCGGTCTATGGCGATGGCCGCCAGGTGCGCGACTGGTTGCACGTGGACGATCATGCCGAGGCCCTGCTGTTGGTTCTGGGCAAGGGGCGGCTGGGCGAGACCTATTGCATCGGCGGGGACTCGACGAAGCGCAATATCGAGGTGATCGAGATCCTCTGCGCCCACCTGGACGCCATGGCCCCGGCCAACACCGCTCACGCCGAGAAGATCAGCTTCGTCGCAGACCGCCCGGGCCATGATTTCCGCTATTCCATCGACGCCTCGAAGCTGAAGGCCGAGCTTGGTTGGTCGCCGCGCATGGACCTGGCGGCCGGGATGGAAGACACCGTGCGCTGGTATGTGGAAAATCCCGGCTGGGTCGAAGGCATCCGCCAGCGGGGCTTTCAGTCCGAGCGGCTGGGCCTGGTCAAGGCATGAGCATCCGCATCCTGCAGTTCGGAACCACCGGGCAGCTGGCTCGCGAACTTTTGGCGCAGGCCAGGGACTTCGATGTCGAGATCACCGGGCTGTCCCGCGCCGAGGCCGACTTCGCCGATCCGCAGGCTGTCGCCCAGCGCCTGGCCGGGACCAAGGCAGACCTGGTGGTGATCGCCGCCGCCTACACCGCCGTCGATCTGGCCGAGACCGAGCCGGAACTCGCCCGTCGGGTCAATGCGCAGACGCCCGCCGCCATCGCCGCGGCCCTGGGGGCGGACGGCCCGGCGTTGGTCTCGATCTCCACCGACTTCGTCTTCGACGGCGCCAAGGGCTCCGCCTATCTGGAGACCGATGCGCCGCGGCCCCTGAACGTCTATGGCGCCTCGAAACTGGCGGGCGAACAGGTCGTGCGGGCGGCCTGCCCGCGCTCCCTGGTGTTGCGGACCTCGTGGGTGGTCTCCAGCCACGGTCGGAATTTCGTAAAGACCATGCTGCGGCTGGCCGGCGAGGGCAGGCCGATCAAGGTTGTCGATGACCAGCTCGGCCGGCCGACCTCGGCCCGGGACCTGGCGCGTTTCATCCTGTCACAGGCAGGGCGGCTGGCGGCCGCGCCGGCGGGCGACCCGGTGTTCGGCGTCTGCCACTTCGCCAACGTCGGCGAGGTCAGCTGGAAGGGCCTGGCGGAGGCCGTGTTCGAACTGGCCCTAGGCGCCGAGGCGCCGAAGGTTGCCGCCAGCAGCACCGCCGAATTCGCCGCCCCCGCCGTCCGTCCGGCCCGGAGCACTCTGGACACCGGCAAGCTGGAGCGAGTCTTCGGGGTCACGCCCCGGCCCTGGCGCGAAGCCCTGGCGGATATCGTGGTGGAACTTCAGACAGTTGAGAGGTCGGCGGCATGAGGCGCGGCATCATCCTGGCCGGCGGTTCCGGCAGCCGGCTGCACCCGCTGACCCTGGCGGTCTCCAAACAGCTGCTGCCGGTCTATGACAAGCCGATGATCTATTATCCGCTGTCGGTGCTGTTGCTGGCCGACGTGCGCGAGATCCTGATCATCACCACACCGGAAGACCAGGCGGGCTTCAAGCGCCTGTTGGGCGACGGCGCGCAGCTCGGCGTCAGCATCGAATATGTCGTGCAGGCCAAGCCCGACGGCCTGGCCCAGGCCTATATCCTCGGCGAGGCGTTCATCGCCGGCGAGCCCAGCGTCATGGTGCTGGGCGATAACATCTTCTTCGGCCAGAACTTCACCGGCTCGCTGCGCGCGGCCAGCGCCCGGACCAGGGGCGCGACGGTCTTCGGCTATCTGGTGCAGGACCCCGAGCGGTATGGCGTCGTCGAGCTGGGACCCGATGGAAAGGCGGTGGGCATCGAAGAAAAGCCCGCGGTCCCGAAGTCCAACTATGCGGTCACCGGGCTCTATTTCTATGACGGTCGGGCCAGCGAATTCGCCAGGACGCTGAAACCCTCACAGCGCGGCGAGCTGGAGATCACCGCGTTGAACCAGGTCTATCTGGAGGCCGGCGAACTGCATGTGGAGCTGCTGGGCCGCGGCTTTGCCTGGCTGGACACCGGCACGCACGACAGCCTGATCCAGGCGGGTGAGTTCATCCGCGCGGTGGAACAGCGCCAAGGCCTGCGGATCGGCTGTATCGAGGAGATCGCCTATCGTCGCGGCTGGATCGACGCCGGGCAGCTGGAGAAACTGGCCGACGGTCTGGCCAAGAGCGAATATGGACAATATCTGCGGCGACTGGCGCAGCGTCCGCTGGACGAGGCGACCGAGCTGGGCTGAGGCGCGCGCTCGCCTCCAGCTCTAGAAGAACAGGGCGCGGACGCCCGCCGCGACCGCAAACCACAGGCCGCCGGAGACGCAGGCCGCGATCGTCAGTCCGATGCCCAGGGAATATCGCCGGCCCGGCGCAGCCTCGACCGGCGCGCTGCTCTGGCTGACGTGTTGGAATGAGACGTCTGCTGGCATCGCTCTTGCTCCACGCCCGGTGTTCGGATCGCGTGTCCCATTAGCGACGACTTGGCTTAAGGACTCGTGCGCCGAGATGGAAAATGGCCGGTTAAGGGTCTTTTCGCCGCTCCGCGGACCTGGCTTGGTCGGCAATCCGAGGAGCGACTGGGGTTTGACGATCGTGAGTGTAACAACGCGGGACAGTTTGCCGGAGCGGCGCCAGCGCACGGGCCAAGCCGAGCGGATCGCCGACATCGCGGTGGCCACCAGCGGCTCGAAGCGGGCTCTGGACGTGCTGATCGCGGGTTTCGCGCTGCTGTTGTTCCTGCCCCTGCTGGCGATGGTGATGATGCTGATCCGCCTGGAGTCTCCGGGCGAGGCGATTTTCCGCCAGCGGCGCACC
>JANXXA010000072.1 GCA_025350885.1 Phenylobacterium sp. | reverse complement strand
TCAAGCCTTGCTGGCCGACCGCGCGGAGCGTAAGCGGCGGCCCATGGACATCGAGAACCTGACCGAGACGCTGCAACTGGAGCGGATCGAAGTGAACCTTTTCCGCGGCACGACGGCGGACAATTCGCCCGGCCGCATCTTTGGTGGCCAGGTGATCGGCCAGTCGCTGCTGGCGGCCTATGAGACGGTGGAAGACCGCATCTGCCACTCGCTGCACTGCTATTTCATCCGCCCGGGCGACCCCACCGTGCCGATCGTCTTCGAGGTGGACCGCAGCCGCGACGGCGGCAGCTTCACCACGCGCCGGGTGATCGCCATCCAACACGGCCAGCAGATTTTCAACCTCGCCGCCTCGTTCATGGAGGCGCAGGACGGCTTCGAGCACCAGGCCCCGATGCCGGCCGCCACGCCCTGGGCGGACCTGCCCGATGAGGCGGAGATGCAGAAGGCGGCGATGAAGGACGCGCCGGAGGAGGCCAGGCGCTGGCTGTCGCGGCCCCGGCCCATCGAGATGCGCTCGGTGGACGCGCGCACCTATTTCCAGGGCGGCGTGGCCAGGGACCCGGAGAGCCAGAGCTGGATGCGCGCCCGCGAGCCGATCGGCCCGGACCAGCACATGCACCAGGTGATCCTGGCCTACGCCTCGGACATGAACCTGTTGTCGACCGCCATGCGGCCGCACGGGGTGCACTGGCAGACGCCGGGCTTCCAGTCGGCCAGCCTCGACCACGCCATGTGGTTCCACAAGCCGCTGAACTTCAACGACTGGCACCTCTACGCGCAGGACAGCCCCTCGGCCTCTGGCGGGCGTGGCTTCATCCGCGGCTCGATCTTTGCCGCCGACGGGACCCTGGTGGCCTCCGTGGCCCAGGAAGGGCTGATGCGGATGAGGAAGGCGCGCGGGTAGGCCCTACTCCGTCTCGTCCGGCTTTACCGCGACGATCACGCGGTCCGCCATGCGCACCTGCGGCACGGCGTCCTTGGTGAACGGCAGCCACCAGCTTTCGCCCATGGGCGGTGCGATTTCCAGGAGGTCGCCGGCGCCGAAGTCGCGGACTGAGCGCACATGGCCCAGGGTCTCACCGTCGGCGCTGACCACCGACAGGCCGATCAGGTCGGCCACGTAGAACTCGTCCTCGTCCTCCACGGCCGGCAGCCGGGCGCGGGGGATGTAGAGCCGAAGGCCACGGGCGGCCTCGGCCTGGTCGCGGGTCTCGATCTCGGTGGCGCGTGCGACCACGCCGCCCTTGGCGACGCGGCCGGCGGTCAGCGTCAGGCCGGGCGAGCCGTCCTCGCGCAGCAGGCTTCGATAGTCCACCAGCGTCAACGCCTGCGCGGTAAAGCTGGTGATGCGAACCTCGCCGCGGACGCCGAAGGCGCCCGCGACACGGCCCACAAGGATCAGGTCATCGCTCAAGGGCGAGCGCCGGATCAGCTTTCGGTCGGTGCGTCAGCCACGGCTTCCGGCGCGGCTTCCGCGGCCGGTTCTTCCGCGGGGGCTTCAGCTGCGGGCGCTTCGGCGGCAGGCGCGTCAGCGGCGGCTTCTTCGGCGACGGGCTCCTCGGCGACGGGCTCCTGAGCGGCGGGCGCCTCCTGCGCGGCAGGTTCAGCGACCGGAGCTTCCTCTGCAACCGGCTGTTCAGCGGTGGGCTCTTCAGCCGGGGCCTCGGCGGCGGGGGCTTCTTCCACGACCGGCTCAGGCTCGGGCGCCGGCGGCGGG
This sequence comes from Phenylobacterium sp., assembly GCA_025350885.1. Classification (GTDB taxonomy): domain Bacteria; phylum Pseudomonadota; class Alphaproteobacteria; order Caulobacterales; family Caulobacteraceae; genus Phenylobacterium. The sequence continues at coordinate 7,096 of JANXXA010000072.1, read as the reverse complement.
TTGTTTTTGGCTTCCTCGATGGCGGCCAGGCGGTCGGCTTCGCGCTTGGCCTTTTCCTCGACGCGTTCCTTGGCCTTGGTTCCCGGCTGGCCCTTGGTGGGGTTGTTGCCGTGTTCCCACTTGACGATGTCGAGCTTGCCCAATTCGCGGGCCACGCGGTCGGTGGGCTGGGCGCCCTTGCTCATCCACTCGGCGATCCGCTCAACCTTCAGCACCACGCGGTTGGGGTCGTCCTTCTTCAGCAGCGGGTTGTAGGACCCCACCTTCTCGATGAAGCGGCCGTCGCGGGGCGAATGGCTGTCGGCGACGACGATGGAATAGTAGGGGCGCTTCTTGGCGCCGCCACGGGCGAGACGGATCTTCAGCATGGGGGTCCTCTTGAACTTTCGACTATTTCTTGAAGGGATTGAAGCCCGGCGGCAGACCGCCAAGGCCCGGTAATTTGAAGCCGCCGTCGCCTTGCAGCTTGGCGGCCATTTCTTCGATCTCAGCCTGACTGGGCATGGCCATCTTGCCGCCGCCCATGGTCTTCATGCGGTCCATTCCGCCACCGCCGCCCATGGCGCCGGGGCCCCCCAGCATCTGGGCCATCTGGGCAAAGCCCCGGCCGCCGCCCTTGCTCATCATCTTGAAGGCGTCGGCCATCTGGCGGTGCTGTTTCAGGAGGCGGTTGACCTCGGCCACATCGACGCCGGAGCCCGCCGCGATGCGTCGCTTGCGCGAGGCCGCCAGGATGTCAGGCTTCTTACGTTCGGCCTTGGTCATCGACGAGATGATCGCCGCCTGGCGGTCGACCATCCGGTCGGAGATGTTGGCCTCGGCGATCTGCTTCTTGATCTTCTGGACCCCGGGCAAGAGGCCCATCAGGCCCTCCATGCCGCCCATCTTCTTCATCTGCTGAAGCTGCTCGGCCATCATGTCGAGGTCGAACTGGCCCTTGGCCAGCTTGCGGGCCATGGCCTCGGACTTGGCGGCGTCGAAGTCCTGGGACGCCTTTTCCACCAGGGCCACGATGTCGCCCTGGCCCAGGATGCGGCCGGCGACCCGGGCGGCGTCGAAGACTTCCAGCCCGTCGATCTTCTCCGAGACGCCGAGGAACTTGATCGGCAGGCCGGTGACCGCGCGCATGGACAGCGCCGCCCCGCCACGTCCGTCGCCATCGGCCCGCGTCAGCACCAGGCCGGTCAGCGGCAGGCGCTCATGGAAGGCCGTGGCGGTGCGCACCGCGTCCTGGCCGGTCAGCGCGTCGGCGACCAGCAGGGTCTCCGACGGGTTGGCGATCCGCGCGATCTCGGCGGCCTCGCTCATCATCGCCTCGTCGAGCGTGGTGCGCCCGGCGGTGTCGAGAATCAGGACGTCATAGCCTTGCAGCCTGGCCGCCGACATGGCGCGGCGCGCGATGTCCGGCGCGGACTGGCCGGCGACGATCGGCAGGCTCTCGACCCCGGCCAGCCCGGCCAGCGTCGCCAGCTGTTCCATGGCGGCCGGCCGGCGCGTGTCGAGCGAGGCTAGCAGCACCTTCTTGCGCTCCTTGACCAGTTTCAGCGCCAGCTTGGCCGCCGTGGTGGTCTTGCCGGAGCCCTGCAGGCCGGCCATCAGGATCACGCTCGGCGGGTTCAGCGAGAGGTTCAGGCCCTCCGGCTCGCCCCCTATGCCGTCAACAGGCCCGCCCAGCATCTCCACCAGGCCGTCGTAGGTAATCTTGACCACCTGGTCGGCGGGCCGGACCGAACGGATCACCGCCTCGCCAGTGGCCTGTTCCTTGGCGCGAGCGATGAAGTCGCGCACCACCGGCAGGGCGACGTCGGCCTCAAGCAGGGCCACGCGGACCTCGCGCAGGGCCTCCTCGACATCCTTCTCCGACAGCACGCCCTTGCCGCCAAGGCGGTCAAAGACGCTGGAGAGCCGATCTGTCAGTGCGTCAAACAATATTCAGTCCTGAGTCCCAAACGCAGTTGACCCCCGTGCACGATTGCGTGGACGGGGGGCCTCGCCGCCCTCGTCCCAGATCCCGTGAAGCGGGGCTGGGGGTCGTGGCGGTAGAGGGCGCTGACCGAAGTTGGCGCCGGAAGCGCGGGCTTATGCGCTCAAGCAGGGTGGGAGGTCAAGGAAGGGGCTTCCCCCGCTCCGGGGGAAGTGGCCCGACAGCCGCTTGGCGGGAGGGTCGATGGGGGAAGTCGATCTGCGCCAGACACTTCCCCCATTGTCGGCCGGCCCCGGAACAGGTCCGGGGCCATTGCCGACATTTCCCCCGTATCGGGGGAAGATCAATGTCCGAAAGCCGCCAGCATTGCGCCGCGAACTCCGCTATGTTCACCCCATGACGCACTACACTCTCTTCGAAACCACCGTTGGCTGGGCGGGTCTGGCTTGGAACGACAAGGGGCTGGTGGGCGTGCATCTGCCGGAGCCTGAGCCGGAGAGCGCGCGGCGGGGTTTTCTGCGCCGTCACCCCGGCGCCGTCGAGGCTGCGCCGACGCCACAGATCGAGCACGCCATCGCCGGGATCCGGGCGCTGTTGACGGGCGAGGCCAATCCCTTGCTGGACATCCCCCTCGACCTCGCCCGGGTCCCGGAGTTCCACGCCCGCGTCTATGCGATCGCGCGGTCCATCCCGCCCGGCGAGACGCTGACCTATGGCGAGATCGCCACGCGGCTGGGCGACAGGCTGCTGGCCCGCGATGTCGGCGCGGCGCTGGGCAGGAACCCCTGGCCGATCGTCGTGCCCTGCCACAGGGTCACGGCGGCCGGCGGCAAGCTCGGCGGCTTCTCGGCGCGCGGTGGGGTCAACACCAAGGTCAGGCTGCTGGCCATCGAGGGCGCCAAGGTGCTCCAGCCACAGCCGGCCAGATCCCCCACCGCCAGGCCGGCGTCGCCGCAGGCCGACCTGTTCAGCTAGGCCGGCAATCCCCGTGGACGCCACCGCTGGCCGCCGCTAACACCGCCCCATGGCCATCGGGGTATTTGATTCCGGCGTGGGCGGTTTGAGCGTCCACCACCGGCTGGTGGAGCGGTTTCCGCAGGCCGATTTCGTCTATCTGGCCGACCAGGCCAACACCCCCTATGGCGGGCGGCCCGGCGAGGAGATCGTCGATCTGACGCGCGCCGGTTGTGAGCGGCTGTTCGCCGAGGGGTGCGACGTCGTCGTGCTGGCCTGCAACACCGCTTCGGGGATCGCGCTGCGACGCCTGCAGCAGACCTGGCTGCCCGGCTGTCGCAAGACCCTGGGGCGGCCGGTCAATGTGCTGGGGATCATCGTGCCGACCATCGAAGCGGCCACCGGCCTGCCCTGGGAGCACGAGGCCGAGCGGCGCGGCGACAAGGTCGAGAAGCTGGATGTGCTGGCGGTGTTCTCGACGCCCGCCACGGCGGCCTCCCGGGTCTACGAGATCGAGATCGACAAGCGCCGGCAGGATGTGGCGGTGTTTTCGCAAGCCTGTCCGGACCTTGCCGGGATGATCGAGGCGGGCGCCCCGCGCGCCGACCTCGCCGCCGCTGTCCAGGGTCATGTCGCGGCGATCACCCGCCGTATCGGCCGCGCCCCCGACCGCGCGATCCTCGGCTGCACCCACTATGAGATCGTCGCCGACCTGTTCGGCGCGGCCCTGCCAGCGGGAACGCCGGTGATCCACCAGCCCCAGGCCACCGCCGACGCCCTGGCCGGCTATTTCGAGCGCCACCCGGAGTTCGCCATCGGCTCCGGCGGCGGGCGCCGGTTCCTGACCACCGGGCGCCCCGGCGCCCAGTCAAGCCTGGTTGAAGCCTTCTGGGGTGGTCCGCTAAGCTTCGAGCGCGCTTGAGGGAGACATTCGATGAGACCGTTGATCGCCGCGGCGTTCGCCGCCGCCATGCTGGCCGGAGGCGCTCGAGCCGAGGTCACCGACCGGTCGGCGGCCGGGTTCGAGGTCACCGAGACGGCGACCATCGCCGCGCCGCAGGCCAAGGTCTGGAAGGCCCTGATGCAGCCTAACCACTGGTGGCCCAGCCAGCACACCTGGTCCGGCGACGCCAAGAACCTGAGCATCGATCCTGGCGGCTGTTTCTGCGAGCGGCTGCCCAAGGGTGCGGTGCGGCACATGATGATCGCCTACGCCGACGGAACCTCACAGCTGCGGCTGTCCGGCGCGCTCGGGCCGCTGCAGTTCACCGGAGCCTCCGGCCACCTGGTTTTCAAGCTGAAGGACGTCGGCGGAACGACCGATCTGGTGGTCACCTACGACGTCGGCGGCTACGCCAAGGGTGGGCTGGCCGAGAGCTGGTCGGGCCCGGTGGACGCCATGCTGAGCGGCACGGTCGCCCGGTTGAAGCGCTATCTTGAGACGGGCAAGCCGGACTGAGGGAGAGTTCAATCGACCAAGGCCGACCTGCAGCCGATTAAAAATAGTTTAGACATATCTAAATACGCTTGCACATTCGGAGCGGTCTAGATATATCGATAAAGTCCCGACAAAAGGAGGGGACTTATCGTTATGCACAGACATCATCACTTCCACGGCGGCCACGAACACCGCGGCCGCCATCCCTGGGCCAGCCACATGGCGGCCCACATCGCAGGACGCGGCCCGCAGGGGCGCCATCGCGGCGGCCGTATCGGCCGGTTCCTGGAACACGGCGACCTGCGCTTCATCGTGCTCGCCCTGATCGCCGAGCAGCCGCGCCACGGCTATGAGCTGATCAAGGAGCTGGAAGACCGCACCGGCGGCGCCTATCGGCCTTCGCCCGGGGTGATCTATCCGACCTTGGCGCTGCTCGAGGACGAGGGCTTCATCCGCCCGGCTGCGGGCGAGGCCGGCCGCAAGCTCTATGAGGCCACCGACGAAGGTCGTGCGGCGCTGGCCGCCAACCAGGCCGGTGTGGACGCCGTCTTCGGCCGCATGGCCGAGGCCGCGCAGGGCGCCGATTCCACCCGCCCGCGCATCGGTCGCGCCATGGCGAACCTGGGCATGGCCCTGCAGCAGCGCCTGGCGCGGCGCCCGATCACGCCGGAGGAGATCGACCGGATCGTCGCCATGATCGACGATACCGCGGTCGCCATCGAGAAGACCTGACTTCCAGATCCTCCCCCAGCGCGAAGCGCGATTGAGGGGGAGGTGGATCGGTGCGAAGCGCCGAGACGGAGGGGGTTTCAGCCACCGGGTTCGCGACAGCCGACATCCCGGACGCCGGAGAGGAAACCCCCTCAGTCGGTCGGAGTTTATCCTCGGGCCGGCTTCGCCGGACCCCGGGGGCCGACAGCTCCCCCTGTGGAGGAGCATCTAGAAAGGCCCCCTCAGTCCATCAGCTTCTGGGCTAGGTAGACGTAATGCCGGGCCCAGCGGCGGGCGTTCAGTTCAGGGTCGGCGTCGTTGGCGTGACCGCCGAAGGTCTGCTCGTAATAGAGATAGGGCAGACCCATCGCCTCGAGCCGGGCGGCGAACTTGCGCGGATGTCCCGGGTGCACCCGGTCGTCGCGGGTGTTGGTGGTGATGTAGGGCTCGGGATAGGCCACCCCGGGCTTGAGGTTCTGGTAGGCCGAGTATCTCGCGATGAACGCCCGGTCCGCCGGCATGTCGGGATCGCCGTACTCGCCGACCCATGAGGCGCCGGCCGACAGGTGGCTGTAGCGCAGCATGTCGATCAGCGGGCTTTCGATGACGACGGCGTTCCACAGCTCCGGATGCTGGGTCATCGATACGCTCATCAGCACCCCGCCGTTCGACCGCCCATAGATGCCCAGGCGGCGTGGCGTGGTTATCCTGCGCGCGAACAGGTCGCGGGCGACCGCGGCGAAGTCGTCAAAGGCCAACTGTCGTTTGTCGCGCAGCACCGCATCGTGCCAGGCTGGGCCGAACTCGCCGCCGCCGCGGATGTTGGCGATCACATAGGCCCCGCCGCGCGCCAGCCAGATGCTGCCCATCTCCGGCAGGTAGACCGGCGGCTTGGCGACCTCGAATCCGCCGTAGCCATACATGATGGTCGGCGTCGAGCCGTCGGCCTTCATCGCCTTGGGCCGCACCAGGAAATAGGGGATCTTGGTCCCGTCCGACGACGTCGCCCAGTGCTGTTCGACGACGTGGTTCGAGCCATCGAAACGCGCCGGCAGGGTCTTGACCCTGTCGACCGCGCCGGTATCGGCGTCGGCCAGCCAGAGCGCGTTGGGATCGAGGAAGCCCTCGGTGGAGACGAACAGCCGGTTGGTATCGTCGTCGGCGTCAACCAGGCTGATGTTAGCGTCGGCCGGCAGGGCCAGGCGCCGGCCCAGCCAGACGCCGGCCTTGTGGTCATAGACATCCACCGCGCCCTTGACGTCGGCCAGAAGGATGATCGCCAGCCGGTCGGCCGTGCTCGCCACCTCTTGCACCGCCTCGCGCGGCCCGGGCTGGAACACCAGCTGCGGCCGGGCCGTGGCCGGGTCGCGCTTCAGGTCCGCGAGATCGTACGCAATCACCGCGCCCGCGCCGAAGGTCTTCCAGGCGGTCTTCAGGCTGAACACCGCCTGGCCGTCCACATAGGTCTCGAACTGCGCCTTCAGCGGCAAAGGGATGGCGACCGGCCCCTTGTCGGAGAGCAGGCTGAACTCGCTTTCGAAGAAGGTTCTGGAGCGCCGGATCATCACCGCATCGGCATGACCGCCCGCGCCATAGAGCACGCTGGGCGCAACGGCGACGTCCGTCGGCAGGCCGCGGAACACCTCGCGGAGCGCGCCCGAGCGGGTCACCGTCTTGACCACATAGGCATAGCCGGAGCTCGTCACCTCGGCCGGCGTCCAGGCGCGCGCCATGATCACCGTGTCGCCATCAATCCAGGCGGCGTTCTGTTTGCCCTGCGCAAAACGGAAGCCTCCGTCGACGAACTGCTTCCGCGCGGTGTCGAATTCGCGCAGCTCGACCGCGTCGCCGCCGCCGTCGGAGAGCGCCACCAGGCAGAGCGCTTGGGCGGGCCTCAGGCAGTCGGCGCCCTTCCAGAACCAGTTCCTGCCCTCGGCCTTGGACAGGGCGTCGAGATCCAGCAGGGCTGCCCAGGCGAGGGTCGCGGTCCGGTAGGACGCCAGGCTCGCGTGGCGCCAGACTCCGTGAATGTGGTCTGTATCCTGCCAGAAGTTGTCGATGCCGCCGGC
>JANXXA010000556.1 GCA_025350885.1 Phenylobacterium sp. | reverse complement strand
CCTGTTCGTCTCGTCGATCGTCGCGGTGAAGGCCGACACCGGCGAATACGTCTGGCACTATCAGGTGAACCCCGGCGAGAGCTGGGACTATTCGGCGGTGCAGCCGATGATCCTGGCCGACCTGACCATCGCCGGCGCGGCGCACAAGGTGCTGATGCAGGCGCCGAAGAACGGCTTTTTCTATGTGATCGACCGGACCAACGGGAAGCTCTTGTCGGCCAAGAACTTCGTGCCGGTGACCTGGGCGTCCAGCATCGACATCGCCACCGGCCGGCCGGTGGAAAACCCGTCTGCCCGCTACAAGGACAAGGTCGAATTGCAGATGCCGGCGCCGCTGGGGGCGCACAACTGGCATCCGATGGCCTTCAGCCCGAAGACCGGGCTGGTCTATATTCCGGCCCAGCAGATGCCGTTCGCCTTCCAGAACGATCCGAGCTTCGCATACAAGCCCGGCGCCTGGAACCTGGGGGTCAACCTCCTGGCCAACGCCGCGCCGATGACGGCGGACCAGACCAAGGCGATGGCGGCGATGATCAAGGGCAGCCTGATCGCCTGGGACCCGGTGGCGCAGAAGGCGGTGTGGACCGTCCAGCGCCCCTATTTCTGGAACGCCGGCGTGCTGGCCACGGGCGGCGGCCTGGTCTTCCAGGGCGCGGCCGAGGGGCAGGTCTATGCCTATGACGCGACCAACGGCAAACAGCTGTGGGCCTATCCCACCGGCAACGCGGTGATCGCGCCGCCGATGACCTATGAGGTGGGCGGCGTGCAATATGTGGCGCTGATGGTCGGCTCGGGCGGCGGCGGTCAGGTTTCGGCCCCGTCGTTGCTGCCCAAGCGGCCACGGCTGCCGGGCCGGCTCCTGGTGTTCAAGCTGGGCGGAACGGCCAAGGCGGCGGACTTCGTGCTGCCGGCGCAGCCCGCCATCGACCTGACCAAGGTGAGCTCGAAGGGCGACGCCAAACGCGGCTACGTCACCTTCAACAACAACTGCCAAGTCTGCCATGGCGCCAACGCCACGGGCTCGTGGCTGCCGGATCTGAAGCGTTCGCCGATGATTACCACGGCCGAAGACTTCAACTCGGTGGTGATCAAGGGGGTGCGTGCGCACAACGGCATGGTCAGCTTCTCGCGCTTCCTGAAACCGGACCAGGTGGAGGATATCCGCGCGTTCCTGATTTCCCAGGGCCGGGGCGAGCCGCTGCCGGGAGCGGTAGCGGCGAATTAGGGTGCCTCTTCCCGCCGCGTGGGCGGGCGCGTTACGCCTTGTAACCGCCTGGGTCTGGGCAGCGTATAGGCTGGTGATCCCACGTCCGCCCCCTTTCCACCTCCATGAGTGAGCCATGAAAACCCGTCTCTTCGCGGCCATCGCCGCCACCGCCCTTATGCTCTCCAACGCCGCGCCGGCCGCCGGCGCCCTGAAGACGGCGGTCTTCGCCGGGGGCTGCTTCTGGTCGGCCCAGCACGACATCGAGCACACCGCGGGCGTCAAGGACGTGGTGGTTGGCTACGCCGGCGGCACGGGCAAGACCCCGTCCTACGACAACCACGAGGGGTTCCTCGAATCCATCCGGGTGACCTATGACCCCGCCGTGATCAGCTATCCGCAGCTGGTCAACGCCTTCTTCCACCACATCGATCCGACCGACCCGAACGGCCAGATCTGCGACCAGGGGTCGTCCTATCGCACTGCGGTGTTCGCCGCCGACGCGGCCGAGAAAGCCCAGGCCGAGCAGGTCAAGGCGCAGATTGGCAAGCAGTTGGGAACCAACGTCAGGACCATGGTGCTCGGTCCGACGACCTTCTGGATGGGCGAGGGCTATCACCAGCACTATGCCGACAAGAACCCGGTGAACTACATGGCCTACCGCGTCGGCTGCGGCCGTGACCGCGCCCTGCGGACGATCTGGGGCAAGGGCTGAGGCCTTCCCGTCCCTCGCCGACTCCTGCGATCCCCGCCGCCGGCGGGCCCTACCTAATGGCGCCGGCGCCACACCTTGCAACGTCCGTGCCCGACCGGGCCCCAGCGTAGCAAAACCGTCACCCAACGGGCCGATTTCCGCGCTATAGGGCGGAAACAAGGCAGCGGGGCCGTCGGGGCGACGGCTCGGGCGCCACCGAAGGGGATCTATCATGACGGCAACGACGAGGCTGACCGCCGGCGCATCGCTGGCGGTCCTGGCGCTGGCGATGGCCAGCGCTGTCCACGCGCAGGAAACCACCTCGGCCGTCCACGGCTCGGTGACCGTGGCCGGCAAGCCGGTGGCCGGCGCGTCGGTGGTGCTGGTGCACACACCTTCGGGCACGCGCGCCACGACGGCGACCGAAGCCGGCGGAGGGTTTGACGCGCGGGGCCTGCGCATCGGCGGACCGTACACGGTGACGGCCACCGGCAAGGGCCTGCCGCCCAAGGTGCTCAACAATATCTTCCTCGAGGTCGGCAAGACCACGGACATCAGCATCGACCTGACCGGCGCCAACGAGGTCGAGGAATTCGTCGTCACCGCCGCCGGCGCGAAAGACTCCGACCAGGGTCCCAAGACCGTGCTCAACCGCCTGGCGATCCAGGAAGTGGTCAGCGTCACCCGCGACCCGCGCGATCTCGCCCGGCGCGACATGCTGGTGGCGCAGGATCTGAGCAGCGGCCGCGTCGGCGTCAACAGCGGCGGCGTCTCGATCGCCGGCTCCAACCCGCGGTTCAACCGGATCGCCGTGGACGGGGTGTCGGCGCAGGACCAGTTCGGCCTCAACCAGGGCGGGCTGACCACCGGTCGCGGTCCGGTGACACTGGACGCCATCGAGCAGTTCGCGGTCGCCGCGGTGCCGACCGATGTGGAGAACGGCGACTTTGTCGGCGGCGCGCTGAACCTGGCGCTGCGCTCGGGCGGCAACACCTTTCATGGGGTGCTGTTCGACAACTATCTGAACGACGGGCTTGTCGGCAAGAAGACCGAGAGCATCAAGATCCGTCAGGCGATCCATCAGAAGAACTACGGGGCGTTCCTGTCGGGGCCAATCTGGAAGGACCACCTGTTCTTCGCTGTGTCCTACGAGAACTATCAGACCGTCGAGACCACGCCCTTCGGCGTGCAGGGCGCGGGCGCGCCCAACAGCTTCGTCAACAACGGCACCCAGGCGACGCTGGACGGTGTGGTCAACACTTACAACAGCCGATACGCCAGCAAATTCAATCTGATGGGGATTTCCCCGACGCAACCGGTGCTGGACAAGAAATATTCGGCGAAGATCGACTGGAACATCATGGACGGTCAGCGCGCCAGCCTGACCTACCGCTACGCCGAATCCTCGAACACCCTGCGCCCGGCGCTGAATGCGACAACCATCCAGCTCGACTCGCAGAACTACACCAAGTTCGATTCCGACGAGGCGACGACCTTTGAACTTCATTCGACCTGGACGGACCGGTTCTCGACCTTCTTCAAGGCCACCACCCGCAGCTTTATCGACATGCAGACGCCGCCCAGCGGCCAGAACTATGCCGACGTGCGCGTCTGTACGGCGCCGACCTCGGACGCGGTGCTGCAGACCTGCCAGAACGGCTTTGATCAGGTGTTCTTCGGCCCCGACCAGTTCCGCCACGCCAATTCGCTGGCCGAGAAGGAGTTGCGGTTCCAGTTCACCGGCGACTATTCGATGGGCGATCACCAGCTGAAATTCGGGGGCCAGGCGCGCCGCGCCCAACCGCTGGACCTGTTCGTCAATCAGTCGCACGGCATCTATTATTTCGACTCCCTGGCCGACTTCAACGCCGGCCGGGCCAGCGAGCTGCAGTACCAGAATGCGGTCAGCGGAAACCCGCTGGACGCCCAGTTCAGCACCACCTATTGGACCTACTCCCTGTTCGGCCAGGACACCTGGCAGATAAGCCCGGATCTGAAGGTGGCGGCCGGCCTGCGCGTTGACCGTTATGAAGAGCCGGACAAGCCCCTGCTCAACCCGAACTTCCTGGCGCGCAACGGATTCACCAACCAGAAGACCATCGACGGCCAGCAGGTGGTGATGCCGAGGTTCTCGGCGGAGTGGAAAGCCACCCCTGACCTCAAGATCAGCGGCGGCATCGGCCTGTTCTCCGGCGGCACGCCTGACGTGCTCACCGGCGCCCCGTTCTACAACACCGGCTACAGGACCACATCGATCGACATCCGGCGCACCGCCACCGGCTTCATCGACGCCGCCGGTACGCCGGGCTTCACCCCGCTGATCGGCTCGGCCGCCCTGGACAACCTGAACCTCGATCCGACGTTCGGCTACACCGTGCCGTCGCTGGTTCAGTCGCTGCAGCGCGGAACGCTCACCGGCACGCCGGCAATCCCGCCCCTGGGCGCGGTCATCGCCCTGTCGCCGTCGTTCAAGCTTCCGGCGGAGTGGAAGCTGTTCCTGTCCGGCCAATGGGACGTGTGGGACGGCTGGCATCTGGCCGCCGACCTGGTGGCGACCGAGACCAAGACCGGCCTGACCTATTATGACGCCAGAGCCCAGCCCCTGGTGGTCGGCGGCGTGCAGCAGTTCCTGCCCGACGGTCGGATCCGCTACGACGGCCTGGGCGCGGTGCCCGGCAAGACCTCGGTCAACGGCGCCGGCAACAACGACCTGATCGTCGGCAACACCAGCAAGGGCCATTCCTATACGGTCGCGCTGAACGCCTCGAAGTCCTGGGACTGGGGCGGCGCGGTGTCGCTTGGCTATGCCCGCCAGGAGCTGAGGGATCTGAGTTCCGGCCTGTTCTTCGGCACCACCGCCGGCTCGTTCTACGGCAGCGTGCCGGCGGGCCAGGATCCGAACCACGACTACCTCGGGCGCTCGGTCTACGAGATCCCGAACCGCTTCAAGGTTGAGTTCGGCTATCACCACAACTTCTTCGGCGACAACGAAACGCGCATCGCGCTGTTCGCCGAGCGCCAGGACGGCCGGCCGTTCGGCTTCACCATGAACGACGCCACCAGCGGGCGCAGTCCGGTGTTCGGGGTGACCAAGACCGCCCAGGCGCTCTACGTTCCGGACCTCAGTTCGCCCAGCGCCAGCAACCCGCTGCGCTTCGGCCTGGTGACCTTCGCCAGCCAGCCGGACCTGGACAACTTCAAGCGCTATGCCGCCAACTTCCACCTGCCGTCCGGCGGGCTGGTGGACAAGTACTCCAACGATAACGCCCCGATCAGCCGGGTCGATCTGTCGTTCAGCCAGCAGATCCCGACCTTCATCCCGGGCCACAAGATCCGGATCCAGGCCGACATCCGCAACGTGCTCAACCTGCTCAGCCACAACTGGGGCCGGGTCGCCGAGTACAGCGACACCGTCCGGCTCGCCAGCGCCAACTGCGCGGACGCCAGCGGGGCGGCGGTGCCGACCACCAGCGCTACCTGCGTCGGCTATCGCTACTCCAACGTGCCGACCACGGTGACCAAGACCATCAACTCGGGCCTCTCGCTCTGGTACGCGCGGATCAGCCTGCGCTACGAGTTCTGATCCCCGGCGCTGACAGGCGGACCTAAGGCAGGGGCGGTCCGGCGACGGGCCGCCCGTTGGCTTGCGCGCTCGCGGGCGCGACTTGACGAGGAAGCCAGCCGGGGCCATCTGGCGCGGCTCTGCGTTTCGAGGTTGCGATGAGCTTCACCGTTCCCGCCGAATGGGCGCCGCACCGGGCCATGTGGCTAGGCTTCCCCAGCCATGCGGAGCTGTGGGAGGACAATCTCGCCCCGGCCCAGGCCGAGGTGGCCGCCCTGGCCCGCGCCCTGGCTGGCCCCGGGGCCGAGCGCGTGCGGCTGATGACCGGATCGGCGCGAGGCGAGGCTGACGCCCACGCCCTGCTGGGCGACGTGTCGGGGGTGGAGATCGTCCCCGCAGCCTTCGGCGACATCTGGCTGCGCGACACCGGCCCGATCTTCACGTCGGATGGCCGCGCGCAGGGCTTTCGGTTCAACGGCTGGGGCGGCAAGTACGCGCTGGAGTACGATGACACGGTGGCCGGCCAGATCGCCGCGGCGGCCGGCGCGCCTCTGGTCGCCCACGACGTCATCCTGGAGGGTGGGGCGGTTGATCACGACGGGGAGGGCACGGTGCTGACGACCGGCCAGTGCGTGCTGAACCCCAACCGCAATCCCGGCTGGACCGAAGCTGTCGCCGATGCGGCGCTGGCGCAGGCGCTGGGCGCGCGCAAGGTGCTGTGGCTGGGCGAGGGTCTGGCCAACGATCACACCGACGGCCACGTGGACAACCTGGCCCGGTTCGTGGCGCTGGGCGTCGTCGCCTGCCCGGTGGCCTGGGGCCTGGGCGATCCAAACTCGGGGGCCTATGACGACGCCGCGCGCCGTCTGGCCGGCATGACCGATGCGGCGGGCCGCCGGTTGCGGGTGGTGCGCATCCCGTCGCCGGGCTGGATCGACGACGGCCAGGGCGCTGCGGCCCCGGCCAGCCACATGAACTTCCTGATCGCCAACGGCGCCGTCATCGCGCCGATCTATGCGGAGCGGCCAGGCGCCTTCGCGGTGCAGGCGCTGGAGCAGCTGTTCCCCGGCCGCGCGGTGATCGGCCTGCCCTCGACCGCGATCCTCAGCGGCGGGGGCTCGTTCCACTGCATCACCCAGCAGGAGCCCGCCGGATGAGCCGCCAGATCACGGTGGCGGCGCTGCAGGCGCCCTTCGGCCTGGACCTGGCGGCCAACATCGCTCGCGTCGCCGAGCTGATCCGCGAGGCCGCCGGTCGCGGCGCCCAGGTGATCCTGCCGCCGGAGCTGTTCCAGGGCCCCTATTTCTGCGTCGCCCAGGAGGAGCGGTGGTTTGAGCAAGCCCATCCCTGGCGCGAGCACCCGTGCGTCACCGCGCTCGCGCCCCTGGCCCAGGAGCTGGGCGTGGTCCTGCCGATCTCGATCTTCGAACGTGAGGGCCCGCACTATTTCAACAGCCTGGTGATGGTCGACGCCGACGGCAGCCTGATGGGCGTCTATCGCAAGAGCCATATCCCCGACGGGCCGGGCTACATGGAGAAGTACTACTTCCGCCCTGGCGACACCGGCTTCCGGGTCTGGGAGACCAAGGTCGGCCGCCTCGGCGTCGGCATCTGCTGGGACCAGTGGTATCCGGAGTGTGCACGGGCGATGGCGCTGATGGGCGCCGAGGTGCTGCTCTATCCCACCGCCATCGGCTCGGAACCGCACGACGCAACGCTGGACACCGCCGCGCCCTGGCGCAGGGCGATGCAGGGCCACGCGGTCGCCAACGTGATCCCCGTGGTCGGCGCCAACCGCACGGGCTTCGAACCCTGGGAGGGCTATCCGAACGGCGGGCAGCAATTCTATGGCTCCAGCTTCATCGCCGACCATCGCGGCGACCTGGTCGCCGCCTTCGGGCGCGAGGACGAAGGCGCGCTGGTCGCGACGTTCGATCTCGACTTCCTCAGCCTCCACCGCGCCGCCTGGGGCTTCTTCCGCGACCGCCGGCCGGATCTCTATGGCGCCCTGACGCAGGGGCGGCCCCAATGAGGCAAGAGCGGTGATCGAGACCGAACGGCTGATCCTGCGGGCATGGCGCGAGGCGGATCGCGATCCTTACGCGGACATGATGGTCGACCCGCAGGTCGGCAATTGGCTCGGCGGCCCGTTCACGCGCACGCAGGCATATGAGCGTGTTGCGCGCTTCACGGCGAACCTGGCGGACACCGGCCTCGGGCGGCTGGCCATCGAGCGAAAGAGCGACGGGCGGATGATCGGCCATTGCGGCCTTGCGCGCACGCCCGACACCCCGCCCGTGCCAGCCGGCGTGGAGATCGGCTGGGCGCTGGCGCCGGACGCCTGGGGCTTCGGGTTCGCGGTGGAGGCGGCAGGCGCGGTGATCATCGACGGGTTCGCACGCGGCGATGTGGCGGAGATCCTGGCGTTCACCGCCGCCACGAACCTCAGGTCTGAGGCCGTGATGCAGCGGTTGGGCATGGCGCGAATGGCGCAGCGAGACTTTGACCACCCGGCGCTGGCCCCCGACCATCCGCTGCGGCGACATGTGGTCTATTCGATCCGACGTTAGTCAGCCGGACAGTTCGCCGGCTTCGGAGCCCTCGCCAGTTCTGCCTTCGCGGCCCTGAGGTCGGCCTGGAACCCGCGGTGGGCATGTAGGCGCGCGACCATTGCGGCGCCCAGGTCGCGGCCGGCGGCGACGTCGCTGGCGAAATGGACACCGCAGACGACGCGGCTCTGGCCGATCTCGCGGCCGGCGATCATCAGGGCGCTGGCTTTGGCGGGGTTGATCTCCGCCAGGATCAGCGCCCAGGCCCAGCCGGCCATGGCATGGCCCGAAGGATAGGAGGCGTTGGTCCGCATCCAGTTTGCCCGGGGCACGCAAAGCGGTTGGCTGTCGCCCATCGGCGGGCGCAGGCGGCCATAGTAGTCTTTGGGCGGCGTGCCGATGGTGTGCACGTCAAGCTCGACACGATGTAGCAGGCGCCGGGTCCGGGTCATCGTGGCAGCGGCCAGATCGCGCCCCTGCGCACAGGATAGCCGCCTCTGCGCGCCGCCGGTCCACAGGTCGTTGTCCTGCTGGGCGTCTCTCCAACGGCTGGACCCGTCCAGCGCGCGGGTCGCCTCATAGATGGCCCGGTCGGCCTTGCCCAGGGCGCTGTCGGCGGCCGGCGGCGGGCCGAGGATCGCCTTGCCGTCGAGGGCGTCGGGCGACAGGTAGCCGGTCAGGCGCGTCGCCACGGGCTGGGCCAGGGACGGATCGGCGGGGGGCGGGGACGGCGCGGCGCCCAGCATCAGCACGGCTGTGCCCGTCAGAAAAAGGGAACGGATCAAAGACCGCCGCCAATCTTGAAGAGAGGGTGCTTCAGCCACGCAGGACGGTCTTGCCGTTCCTGATGACCGTCGCATCGCGCGCTTTGACGCGGGCCTCGAAGGAGATGACGCCACCGTCCTTCCAAAGGTCCACGGTGATGGTGTCGCCCGGAAACACCGGCGCCGAAAAGCGCGCCTGGTGGCTGAGGATCTGGTCGGGATCGTAGCCGGTGATCGCCTGCAGCACCGCGCGACAGGTGATGCCGTAGGTGCACAGGCCATGCAGGATCGGCCGCGGGAAGCCTGACCGCCTGGCCGAATCCGGGTCGGAATGCAACGGGTTGCGGTCGCCGTTCAGCCGGTAAAGCAGGGCCTGGTCCTCCCGCGTCGGGATATCCACCGACAGGTCGGGCTTGCGGTCGGGAATCGCGTGCGGCTCGGGCTGGCCCTCGGACGGGCCGCCGAAGCCGCCGTCGCCGCGCGCGAAGGTCGAGCCGGTCAGGGTGGCGACCTTTTCGCCGGCCTCGTCGGTCCAGACGGTCTCGTTGACGATTACCGCGCC
>JANXXA010000474.1 GCA_025350885.1 Phenylobacterium sp. | reverse complement strand
GCGGCGCTGGCGGCCGGTGACGGCAGGCAGGTAATGATGATGTCGACCTGCGCGGCGAGGTCTCTCGGCGAATTGGCCCGGCCCGCGCCGAGACGTTCAAACGCCGCGACCAGGTCATCGTTGAGGTCTCGGACGACAACCTGGTGACCGTTGCGCAGCAGGCTGCCGGCCAGCTTGCCACCGACGTTGCCTAAGCCAATGAAGCCAATTTTCATTGAGAAATAGACGCCATTCAAAATGTTGATCTGAAGCAAGGGCGCCGCCGGCGGAGACAAATCTGAACAGCGCCAGCGACCCTTGAAGAAACTAGGAAAATTGCACCGAGGCCGACAACTGAAAATTTTGCGGCTATCGCCAAATTTTTTGCAATGTCCAAGGTGTTGATGGTGCGGCTAATGGCTCGGACGGTTGACGGTTCGGGACCTTGGAGACGGTATCATGTTGAGGTTCTGGCTGCCGGTGATCGCCGCGGTCTGGGTCGCGGGCGCCGCCGTAGCCGGCGAGCCGCTGAGCCGGCCGGGCGTCGATGCGCCGGAACTCGCACGCCTCGGCCCCCACGCGGTCGGGCTCAGGTCCATCGTCCTGATCGACGCCACACAGCCGGATGTCGCGATGTCCGGGGTGGCCAGGACCGCCGCTTTGCCAGTGAACCGGGTGCTTGCGATCGACATCTGGTACCCCGCCAGGCCGGGCCCGGGCGCCAGGCCGGTCATCTACGCCGATGCCTTGCCCGCGGAGCCGCCGCGCGGGCCGGCTGGGTTCACGGTCAAGGGCCTGGCGGTGCGAGGCGCGGTTGCGGATGGCGGTCGCTATCCCCTGATCATCGTCTCCCATGGCTACAGCGGGACCCCGGCGGCGATGACCTGGCTGACCGAAAACCTGGCCTCCAAGGGCTATGTGGTGGCCGCGATCCATCATCGGGACCCGGACATCAGCGACACCTCGAAAGCCGGCCAGCCGATGCTGCGACGGCCGCTGGACATCGCCTTCGTCGCCAGGACGCTGCGGGCCCAGGCCAGATCCGGGCAATGGCCCGAGGTCGATCCGGACCGGGTTGCGGTGATCGGCTATTCGATGGGCGGTTACGGCGCCCTGACCGTGGCCGGCGCCACGCTGAGTCCGACCGGGCGGGCGGCGCGCGCGGTTCCGGGGGGTTTGCTGCAACCCTATCTGCGCGGCGGCCCGAAGGCGTCGGACCTGAACATCGCCGGGCTGAAGGCCGTGGCGGTGATGGCCCCGGCGGGCGGCGGCTCGGTGTTCAACGCCTGGGGCGCGGAGGGTCTGGCGGCTCTTCGGACGCCGCTGCTGGTGATCGGGGGCGATCGCGACCGGACGGTCGGCTTTGTCGACGGCGTGCGCACCGTCTTCGAACAGGCGGTGCATGCGGACCGCTACCTGCTGGTGTTCCAGAACGGCGGCCACAACATCGGCATGAACGCCGCCCCCGCCGGGATGCGCAGCCGCCTGTGGGATCTGGACTGGTTCGAAGATCCCGTGTGGAGCAAGGACCGCACGGCGGCGATCCAGCAGCATTTCATCACCGCCTTCCTCGACCTGTGGGTGAAGGGTGACGCAAGCCGCAGCGCCTATCTGACCACCGATGTCCCGATCTCCAACGACGCGAAATGGCCGCCCGGCGGGCCTTCCGGCTATGCCGCCATCAGTCCAGGCGGACCCGGCGCGCCCTGGAAGGGCTTTCCGCGCAATCACGCGGTCGGACTGGAACTCCACCACGCATCGGCGGCGCCTTGAGATGTACGGCGCTCAGACCGACGCCGCAGTTTCTGCTGACGCCAACGTCCGACTTTCCGCCGCGAACCGGGCCAGGAACCAGCTGCGGAACACCGCGATCGCCGGGTCCCCGAGGTCTTCGGCGTGGAACTTCAGATAATAGCCGAACCCGTCTTCCATCACCGTATCGAAGGGGCGCACAAGGCGACCCTGAGCGATCTCCCTGGCGAACATGTCGATATCGGCCAGGGCCACGCCGCCGTCCGACATGGCGTACTGCATCGCCGAGATCGCGGTGTCGAAGGCCGGGCCCCGCTCGGCGTTTACCGGCAGTCCGAAGTGGCGCGCGAACATCGACCACAGCAAGCTGCGCGGCTCGCTGTCGAGCTTCACATGCAGCAGTTCGGTGTCGGCCAGGAATTCGGCCAGCGTCCTGCCTTCCGCGGCCCGGGCCACCGCCGGGGAACACACCGGCGAGACCCTGACCATCCACAGAAGGTCGGTCACGCGATCGTCCATCACCGGCCGGTCATAGACGATGGCCACGTCGATTTCCTGATCCGGCAGGCCGGTCACGTGGGATGACGACACGTCGAGCAGCACGTCGGGAAACTCTCGGCGGAAGTCGCGCAGCATCGGCAGGGCCATCTGCTGCAGCAGGGACGGGGGCATGTGGACGCGCAGGGTCCGCGCGCCGGTCTCGCCGTTGCGCACCGCGTTAAGCGCCTGTTCCAGCCGGTCAAAAGACTTCCTTACCACCGGCAACAGGGCGGCGCCGGCCTCGGTCAGCGCCAGCCGGTGTGGCTTGCGCTCCAGCAGCTGACAGCCGAGCAGGCCCTCCAGGCTGATGACGTGTCGGCTGAGCGCGCTTTGGGACACGTGCAGGGCCTGGGCGCCGCCGGTGAAGCTCAGATGCTGGCCGACCGCGTCGAAGGCCCGCAGCGCGTTCAGGGGAAGCCACCGCCGATTGATCATGTTGGTCCTTGTCGCGCCGCCCATTCGCCCCCCTGCCCGGCGCTCACCGCCGATCCTGGACCGGCGGACTGTGGCCCTCCGCCCCGCCGACTGGAAGGGAAGAAATATCGAATAGGCACATGAGCAATTGCGATGTGCCGGGTGGTCTGGCCCATGCCATGGTCCTGGCGAAATCCTGGAGAGATCATGGGCGGTCTGCGGGCGATAGAGGCGATGCTCCAGGCGCGTCAGCCGGGGCACAGCCTTCCGCAAGGGCTCTATAACGACCCCGCGGCCTATGAATTCGATCTGCGGGCGATCTTCGCCCGGTCCTGGCTCATGGCCGGCTTCGAGATCGAGCTGCCCAAGCCGGGAAGCTATATGGCCCTGACCGTCGGGCCGTGGCCTGTGGTGCTGACCCGGGATCGGTCGGGCCAGCTGCACGCGTTCCACAACACCTGCCGGCATCGCGGCGCGCAGATTTGTCCCGACGGCAAGGGCGCCGCGGCCAGGCTGGTCTGCCCCTATCATCGCTGGACCTATGAGCTGTCGGGCGAACTTGCCCACGCCAGCCGCATGCCGGCCGATTTCGATCCCGCCCAGCGGAGCTTGGGGCCGATCCACCTGGAGACCCTGGCGGGGGCCATCTATATCTGTCTGGCGCAGGATCCCCCCGACTTCGCGCCGTTCCGCGATGCGTTCACCCCGCTGCTCGCGCCGCATGACCTGGCCAACGCCAAGGTCGCTTTCGAATGCACCCTGGTCGAGAAGGGCAACTGGAAGCTGGTGATCGAGAACGCGCGGGAGTGCTACCACTGCCCCACCGGGCATCCGGAACTGTCGCTGGCGTTTCCCACCGGCGCGTCGGCCCATTTCGACCACGATGAAGCGGGTCGGACCGAGGCGTTCAACGCCCGTGTCGCCGCGCTTGGTCTGGAGGTCGGGCCG
>JANXXA010000468.1 GCA_025350885.1 Phenylobacterium sp. | reverse complement strand
AGCGCGGTGCGCTCGGCGAACTCGCGCTGTTCCAGGAAGCCCTCGACGTCGACGAGGTGATCGCCCAGCTGCTGGTGACCGAAGGCTTCGCGACGGTCGAGGATGTCGCCTATGTGGACGTTTCGGAAATCGCCTCCATCGAAGGCTTCGACGAGGACACCGGCGCCGAGATCCAGGCCCGCGCCACCGACTTCCTCGACAAGATCGCCGCCGAGTTTGACGCCAAGCGCGTCGAACTGGGCGTTGAGGACGGCCTCCTGGAGATCGAGGGCGTGACCCTGCCGATGGCCGTGGCGCTGGGCGAGGGCGACATCAAGAGCGTGGAAAACCTCGCCGACCTGGTCCCCGACGACCTGCGCGGATGGTTCGAGACCAAAGATGGCCAGCGGGTCCGCCAGACCGGCATCCTCGAAGCCTTCGCGCTGGAATCCGCCGACGCGGAACTCCTGATCATGCGCGCCCGGGTGGCGATGGGCTGGATCGAAGCCCCGCCGGAACCCGAACCCGAGCCCGAGGAGATCGATCCCGACGCCTTTGACGACTCGGGTGTCTTTGCCGAAGCCAAGGCGGCCGGTGAGGCGCAGGACGCCTGATGCGCGGGCTGAGCGGGATGAGGTCGTGACCCTTGGAGCCGGACACCTCTAGCCCCAAGGCGCTGTCCCTGGCCGCCGCCGAGCGGGAGCGGCGGGACATCGTCACTGGCGAGGTGATGGACG
The DNA here is from genome assembly GCA_025350885.1 of Phenylobacterium sp. Classification (GTDB taxonomy): domain Bacteria; phylum Pseudomonadota; class Alphaproteobacteria; order Caulobacterales; family Caulobacteraceae; genus Phenylobacterium. The sequence continues at coordinate 1,797 of JANXXA010000468.1, read as the reverse complement.
AGGCGCGGCTGATCCGCTTCGTCGCCGGCCCCGGTGGCGTGGTGGTCCCGGACCTGGCGCGAAAGCTTCCGGGGCGGGGCCTTTGGGTGGCGGCTGACCGAAGCTCGGTGGAGATCGCGGCGAGGAAGAACCTGTTTTCCCGCGCCGCCAAGGCGAGGATTCAGGCGCCTGCGGACCTGGCGCTCACAGTTGAGGTCCTGTTGAAACGTCGGCTTTTGTCGGGCCTTGGGCTTGCGCGCCGGGCCGGCGACCTTACCTCCGGCTTCGAAAAGGTCGCCGCCGCCATCACCTCTGGCAAGGCGGCCTGGCTGATCGAGGCGTCCGACGGCGCCGCAGACGGCCGCCACAAGCTTTGGGCCAAGACTCGCAAACGCGTGCCCCCGACGCCGGTTTTCGGTCTCTTCGCGGCTGAGGAATTGGGTTTGGCCTTAGGCGGAGAGAATGTGATACACACCGCCTTCCTTGCGGGGCGAGCCGCCGATCGTTGGGCGCAGGACGCTCATCGGCTGTCGGGCTTCTGCCCGCTCCTTCCTGAGAGTTGGGGCGCCTGAGAGTTGGCGCGAGGAGCCTTAAGGGGCGAACGGGACCCAAAGTCCCGCTTTTCCCGTTTGGCGTTTGAGTTTTCGATCCTGTTTGGCCGCTCTGTCGGCCGGTGAGTAAAGCGAGCGCATGAGCGACGAGAACAACAACGGCCGCAACTCCGCCCCCGGCGGCCGTGCGCCCCTGACGCTGAAGCCCCGTGGGGCCGGATCGGTCAGCGCCGGCACGGTGAAGCAGAGCTTCAGCCATGGCCGCTCCAAGACCGTGGTCGTCGAGACCAAGCGCGCGCGGACCCACACTCCGGGCGGCGGCAATCTGGCTGCGCCCTCCTCCGCCGAAAAGCGGCTGTTCGAGCCGCGGCCGGCCCCGCCGGTGACGCCGCGGGCCCCCGGCGCACCCATCGAGGGGCTGTCATCCGAAGAGCGCGCCGCCCGCCAGCGCGCCATCGAACTGGCCCAGCAGCGCCAGGCCGCCGAGCGCGCCGCCGCCGAGTCCACCGCCCGCGCAGAGGCTGTCGCCAGGGCTCCGGTCCCGGTCGCAGAGGCTGCCGCCCCGGCGCCGGCCGCCCCGGCCGCCACACCTGAACCGGTCGTCGCCGCGCCCGTAGAGGTCGCCGCGGCCGTAGCCCCGCCGCCCGTCGCCGCGCCGCCATCCGTCCCGCCGCCGATGCCCCCGTCAGCGCCCGCGCCGCGTCCGGTCTCCGAGACGCCTCGCGAGGCGCCGCGTCCGGTCGCCACAGCGCCCGGCGGCAGCCAGACCCGCACCTATCAGCCCTCCGCCGATCGCCGCGACGACCGGTCGAGCACCACCACCTATCGCCCCGCGCCGCCGTCGGCGCGGTTCGAGGGGACCAACTTTGGCCAGCGCGCACCGCGTCCGGACGATGACCGCCGCCCCGTGCGCGACGATCGCGGGGCCGCGCGGCCCCAGGATCGCGACGCGCGTCCCGGCGGCGACACCGTCCGCTATTCGGCGCTCGCCCCGCGTCCGACGGGACCCCGTCCGGGGGGTCCCGGCGGCGCGCGCGGCCCTGGCGGCCCGCGGATCGGCCCGGCCGCTCCGCCCGCCACGCCCGAGATCCAGCGCGCGACGCGCCAGGCTCCGCGCCCCGGCGGCGCGGCCATGGACCGCCGACCCGACGACGATGACGGCCGCAAGGGGGGCGCCGCGCCGTCCAAGGCGATCAGCCGCGCCAAGGGCGCCCCGCAGCGCCGCGAAGGCCGACTGACCATCCAGGCCGTGGCCGGAGACGACGAG
>JANXXA010000451.1 GCA_025350885.1 Phenylobacterium sp. | reverse complement strand
GGTCATCAAGGTGCACCTGAAGGGGACCTATTGCGTGGCCCTGCCGGTCTGGAAATTCATGAAAGACCACGGCGGCGGCTCGATGGTGCTGACCTCGTCGACCTCGGGCCTCTACGGTAACTTCGGCCAGACCAACTACGGGGCGGCCAAGGCCGGCATCTACGGAATGGTCCGGGTGATGTCGATCGAGGGGCGCAAGTACAACATCCGGGTCATGGGTCTGGCGCCCGGCGCCTACACCCGCATGACGTCGGACCTGCCGGGCCGCAAGGACCAGGAGCCGGACCCGCTGAGCCTGCCGGAAAACGTCGCCCCGGGCGTGCTGTTCATGGTCTCCAACCTCGCCGCCGAGCACTCGGGCAAGATCCTCGGGGTCTCCAGCCGGGGCGTCCGCGAGATCAAGATGCTGCAGACCGGCGGCTTCCAGCCCGGCCGGCCCTACACCGCCCAGGAGGTCGCCGAGCACGCTGCGGAGGTATTCTTCCCCAACGCCGAGACGCGGACGGCGGCGACGGCCTGATCCCCCGCATCCGATCACCAGGCCGGCGGCGACTAGGAAGCGAGCAGGATGGGGCCGGTCATGACGACTGATGGCGGGGCTTTGGCCCGTCTGAGCGGCGCGCACAAACGCTACGGCGCGGTCACCGCGCTCGACGGGCTGGACCTCGACGTCCGGCAGGGTGAACTGCTGGCGGTGCTGGGTCCCAATGGCGCGGGCAAGTCCACCGCCATCGCGCTGATGCTCGGCCTACAAAGGCCCGACGCCGGCCAGGTCGAGCTGTTCGGCAGGTCGCCCAATGACCTGAGCGTCCGGCGTGGTGTCGGCGTGATGATGCAGGAAGTGGCGCTAGCCGACGCCCTGCGCGTCCGCGATCACATCGCCATGACCCAGGCCTACTATCCCGACCCGCTGAGCCTGGCTGAGGCGATCACCCTGGCCGGCGTCGAGAAGATCGCCAACCGTCCTTACGCCAAGCTTTCCGGGGGCCAGAAGCGCCAGGCCCAGTTCGCGCTGGCGGTCTGTGGCCGGCCCCAGCTGCTGTTCCTGGACGAGCCCACCACCGGCCTCGACCTGACCTCGCGCGAGACCATGTGGGCGACGCTGCGCCGGCTGGTGGCCGGGGGCGTCTCCATCGTGCTCACCACCCACTATATCGAGGAGGCCGAGGCGCTGGCCGACCGGGTCGTGGTGATGGCCAAGGGCCGCCGCGTCGCCGAGGGCACCGTCCAGGAGATGCGGGCCCTGGTGGTGCGCAAGCGCGTCGACTGCGCCACCGCCCTTGGCCTGGCCGTGATCGAGGCCTGGCCGGGCGTCACCGCCGCGGTGCGGGACGGGCCGCGGATTTCGATCACCACTACCGACGCGGAAGGCGCGGTGCGCCGCCTGCTCGACGCCGATCCGACCCTGTTCGACCTCGAGGTCCGCCGTGCGGGCCTCTCCGAAGCCTTCGCCGAGCTGACCCAGGAGCCCGCGCCATGACCGACGTCACCGTCCCCGCCATGCCGCTCGGCCGCGTGATCGGCGCCTATCTGTCGGACGCCAGGTACGAGTCGCTGCGGCTGCTGCGCACGCCGGCGTTCTCGATGCCGATCCTCGCCATGCCGGTCCTGTTCTACAGCTTCTTCGGCATCATGCTGGCGGGCCGTAGCGCCGCCGGGCAACTGGCCAACAACCTCTTCGTCGGTTGGACGGTCTACGGCGTCATGGGGCCGGGCCTGTTCGGCTTTGGCATCTTGGTGGCCGTCGAGCGCAACCAGGGCCTGCTCACCTTCAAGCGGGCGCTGCCGATGCCCGCAGGCTCCTACCTCGCCTCCAAGCTGATGATGGCCTTCATCTTCGCCGTCGTGGTCATGGCCATGCTGGTGATGATCGGGGTGACCATCGGCCACGTGACCCTGCCCGCCATGACCCTCCTGAGGGTGGCGGCGGTAATGTCGCTGGGTGTCATCCCGGCCTGCGCGGTGGGACTGTTCATCGGCTCCTATGCGCCGGCCTCCAGCGCTGCGGCCTTCGCCAATATTGTCTATCTGGGCATGGCCTTCCTGTCGGGCCTGTTCTTTCCGTTGTCGGGCATCCTGGCGAAAACGCGGCCGATCTGGCCGACCTATCACCTGTCGCAGCTGGCCCGGGCGTCGGCCGGCCTGCCGTCGGAGGGTTCGCCCCTGACCCATCTGGCGATCCTGGCGGCGATGAGCGCTGTCCTGACCCTGCTCGCCGCCCGCAAGCTCACCCGCAGGGGCTAAGCGATAGCGCGTTCGGCGGCGGAGTTGACCCAGCCGCCTCCCCCTTTCGCTCGTCCTTCCCGGCCCCCGTGCCGGGAACCCATAAACGCGGGCGATGCACATCAAGGCTCGGCGGCGCCTTAAGTCTCCCCTGGCGCCATCGGCGCATATGGATGGCCGGCACGGCGGCCGGCCATGACGAGCTTTGGGTGGGTCAACTGAAGCGCCGA
>JANXXA010000420.1 GCA_025350885.1 Phenylobacterium sp. | reverse complement strand
GTCGTCCTTGTAGACGAGATACCAGAGGTCCTGGTTGCCGGGGGTGCCGGTGGTGGCCGCGCCGGAGGCGGCGGTTTCCTTCAACAGGTTGGCGCCCTGGGCCATTAGGCCGCCCTCATTCAGGAAGGTGGCCAGCTCCAGCGTCCCGACCGTGCTGGGGGTCGGCGATCCGGGCACGCTGACCTGCACCTGGCCCGCCTTGGAGATGGTCACATCGGTGGCGCTCTGCGGGATCGAGATCGCCGGCTGGATCTGGTAGCCGTCCTGGGTGACCAGCTGTCCCTGGTCGTTGACCGACAGGTTGCCGGCGCGGGTATAGGCGGTCTCCCCGGTGGGGGTCAGCACCTGGAAAAAGCCCCGGCCGTCGATGGCCAGATCGAACTTGTTGTCGGTGCGGGTCATCGCCCCTTGCGTGCCGATCCGATAGACCGAGCCCGCCTTGACGCCCGCGCCCACCTGCACGCCGGTCGGCACGATGGTCCCCTGGCTGGACGACTGGGCGCCCGCCGCCTCGAGGGTCTGGTAGAGCAGGTCCTGGAATTCGGCGCGCTGCTTCTTGAAGCCGACGGTGTTCATGTTGGCGATGTTGTTGGAGATCACCTCGACGTTCAGCTGCTGGGCGGCCATGCCGGTCGCCGCGGTCCGAAGAGCCTGCATCGTTTTCGTTCCCTAAACTATTGCAGCCGGCCGAGCCGCGAGATCGAGCTTCGCGACAGGTCGGACTGGGCTGACATCATCTGGTTGGTCTGTTCGTAGGCCCGGTTGACTTCGATCATCCGGGTGATCTCCAGGATCGAATTGACGTTCGATCCTTCCAGCATGCCCTGGCGCACCTTGGCGTCTTCGGCCGGCGTCGGCTGCTGGTTGGAGGTGTTCTGGTAGAGATTGTCGCCGCGCTTCTCGAGCACCGCGGGGTTGGCGAACTGAAAGACCCCGACCTTGCCGACCCGCTCGGCGCCCTGGCTCACGGTGCCGTCCGCGGCGATCGTCACCTGGCCCTTCTGCGGATCGATGACGATCTCGCCGCCGCCGTCGTCGGCCACGGTGTCGCCGGCCTGGGTGGTCACCCGGCCGGTGTCGTCGGTGCGCAGGCGGCCGTCGCGGGTGTAGCGCTCGCCGGCCTTGGTGTTGATCTTGAAGAACCCCTGGCCTTCGATGGCCAGGTCCAGCGGCGCGTCGGTGCGGCGCAGCGCGCCTTGGCCGAAGTCGCGGGCCACGCCATCCTCGCCGACGAATTTCACCGGCTTGGAACCGCCGAACGTGAAGGCCGGCGGGCCCGGCTGTTCCTTGGTGATCAGCGATTCGACCTTGAAGCCATTGGTGTCGATGTTGGCGATATTGTTGGCGACGATGTCCATCTGCCGGCGCAACACCATCTGGCGCGACAGTCCGACGTAGAGGGCGTTGTCCATGCTTTTTCCAAGCCTTGCGACACGACAGGTTCGGGGTTCGGGGCTGCAAGCTTCGGGCCAACCGGGAAGGTGAACAAAAACAACCGACAACAAAGTTAACGCCGGCCCGGCGGCGGAAACTGCCGGGCAGGCCGGGTCGCGCCCGCGACCGGTTAACAACCGGGCGTTAACCATCTGGCCCGCATGGGTGAACCCACAGGTTTCCAAGGAACGCGCGCGTGGCCGAAGCCAAGGTCAAGGAGGCCCCGGAGGCCGACGCCGTCGAGGGCGAAGACGTCGAGGGCGCCAAGCCCAAGAAGAAGCTCTCGATGAAGCTGATGCTGATCGCCGGCGCCGGCGCCCTGGTGGTGCTCGGCGGCGGCGGCGGCGCGGCCTATTTCCTGTTTCTGAAACCCAAGCCGGCTGCGGCCCACGCCGGCAAGGACGCCAAGAAGCCCGCGAAGAAAGATAAGAAAAAGGAAGAAGGCAAGAAGGACGACAAGGCCGCGGGCCAGGTCCGCGAAGGTCCGGACGGCGTCCTGTTCTACACCCTGCCCGACGTCGTGGTGAACATGCAGACGGCCGACGGTCGGCCGACGTTCCTGAAACTGAAACTGACCCTGGAACTGCCCAACCAGGAGACCGTCGAAGCGCTCGATCCGAACATGCCCAGGATGCAGGACATGTTCCAGACCTTCCTGCGCGAACTGCGGCCGGAGGACCTTTCCGGCAGCCAGGGCTCCTATCAGCTGCGGATGGAGATCCTGCGCCGGGTCAACCTGCTGATCGCGCCCTCCAAGGCCAACGCCGTGCTGATCGAGGAGATGCTGATCAACTGACCCCGCAAGGGGCAGGCGACGCGCACCGCATGGCCGAAGACACCGAAGATCCTGTCGAAGTTACCGCTGCGGACGCTGGCGCCCCCGAGGCGGGAGCCCCCGAGCCGGGCGCCGAACCCGCCAGCTGGGGCGGCGAGGACGATCCCGGCGCCGAACGCATCCTCAATCAGGACGAGATCGACAGCCTGCTGGGCTTCGACCTGTCGGAGGAGGAAAGTGGCGAGCGGACCGGCATCCGGGCGATCATCAACTCGGCCCTGGTCTCCTACGAACGCCTGCCGATGCTGGAGATCGTGTTCGATCGCCTGGTCCGGCTGATGACCACGTCCTTGCGGAATTTCACCTCCGACAACGTCGAGGTAAGCCTCGACAACATCTCTTCGATCCGTTTCGGCGACTACCTGAACTCGATCCCACTGCCGGCGATCCTGTCGGTGTTCCGGGCCGAGGAGCTCAACAACTACGGCCTGCTGACGGTCGACTCGAACCTGATCTATTCGATCGTCGATGTGCTCCTGGGCGGCCGCCGCGGCACCGCGGCCATGCGCATTGAGGGCCGGCCCTACACAACCATCGAGCGCGTGCTGGTCCAGCGGATGGTCGAGGTGGTCCTGGCCGACGCCCGCGAGGCCTTCGAACCGCTGACCCCGGTGAACTTCACGCTCGACCGCCTGGAGACCAATCCGCGCTTCGCCGCCATCGCGCGTCCCGCCAATGCGGCGATCCTGGTGAAGCTGCGCATCGACATGGAAGACCGCGGCGGGCGCATCGAGCTCCTGCTGCCCTATGCGACGCTGGAACCCATCCGCAAGATGCTGCTGCAGCAGTTCATGGGTGAGAAGTTCGGCCGCGACAACATCTGGGAAGGCCACCTGGCCACCGAGCTCTGGACGACCAACCTGGACGTCCGCGCCGTGCTCGACGAGCAACAGGTCGGCCTGAAGTCGGTGCTGGAGATGAAGGTCGGCGACACCCTGATGCTGAACGCCACGCCCGACAGCCTGATCGAGCTGCGCGCCGGCGTCATCCCGCTGACCCGCGGCCGCATGGGCCGCCGCAACGCCCACATCGCCGTGCGCGTGGAGGCGCCCCTGACGCCCCACGCCCGCCAAGCTGTGCAGAGGACGATATGAGCATCATCGGTCTGGTCATGAACCTGTTGTTGGCCGGCCTGCTGTTGGCAGCGCTCGGCATGGGCTGGCGGCTGAACGGCCGGCTGAAGGCGCTGCGCGACAGCCACGATGGCTTCGCCGTCGCCGTGCGCGAGCTGAACCAAGCCGCGGCCCGTGCCGAACAGGGCCTGGCCGACCTGCGCTCCGCCACCGACGAGGCTGTCGACCTGCTCGCCGACCGCATCGACAAGGGGCGCACCATCGCCGCGCGCCTCGGCCGGTTGCTGGACGACGCCTCGACCCTGCCGGTCGCCGCCGCGCCCCGCGCGCCCGCCCGGCCCGAGCCGCCGGTCCCGCCGGTCGACATGGTCGCCGAACGCCGCCTGGGCGCCCTGCTGGCCGCCGCGCGCGATGCCCGCCCCGTGCGCCAGGAGCCGCCGCCGCGCCCGGAGCCGCCGCGCCGTGACCCGCTTCGCGAGATGGCCGCCGCCGCGATCGCGCGGAAGCGGGCCTCCAGCGTCGAAGACGACATCTTCGAAGACAGCCCCCTCACGCTCGACGTTATCCGCGGAGCCGCCCGTTGAATCGACTGCCCCGAATCCTGCCGCTTGTCGGCATCGCCGTCGGCGGGGTGCTGGCGATCAACGCGCTCGCCGGCGCGAGCGACCTGCCGAGCCTGTTCTCCGGCGCCCGGGCTTTCGCCGAGGAGGCCGCCGCCAAGACCACCGGAAAGTCCGCCGCCAATTCGGGCAAGGCCGGCGCCAAGGCCGGTGCCAAGGCCCCAGAGAAGTCCCCGGAGAATTCGGCCGACAAGTCCGCTGACGCCGCCAAGACTGCGCCCGCAGCTCCCAGCGCGCTGTCCGCGGCCGACGCCGCCACGCCGGCGGCCGCCACCACCGGCGCCCTGCCGCCGCCGACCATTCAGCCCAAGGCCGTCTGCGCGCCAACCGCGGCGGAACTGGCCAAGGAAGCCGGCCTCTCGCCCGCCGAACTGCAGGTGCTGCAGAACCTGGGCGCGCGCCGCGGCGAGCTCGACCAGCGCGAGGAAAGCATGTCCACCCAGCTCGCCCTGCTGGCCGCCGCCGAGGCCAAGCTCGACGCCAAGATCAAGGTGATGACCAGCCTGAAGGGCGACGTGCAGAACTTGCTGACCCAGGCCAACGGCCGCGAAGCCACCGAGGTCGATCGGCTGGTCAAGGTCTACGAGGGCATGAAGCCCAAGGACGCCGCCGCCCGTATGGCGATCCTCGACGACGCCGTGCGCCTGCCGATCGCGGCGAAGATGAAGGAGCGCGCGCTCTCCGCCATCATCGGCCAGATGCCGACCACCGACGCCAAGAAACTCACCGAGTCCCTGGCCCGCCGCTTCACCGCCGCCCAGACGCTCGCCCAGAACGCCGACGCCAAGGCCGACGCCGCCGCGGCCGCCACGCCTGCGCCCGCCGATCCCAAGGCCAAGACCCCGCCTGCCAAAGTCAGGCCCAAGCGCCAGGCCAAGGCGACGCCGCGCAAGAAGGCCCCCGCCGACGCCCAGGCCGCGGCCGATCCGGCGCCGGCCAAGCCCGCAGCGGCCGCTCCGGTCGCCGCGACCGCGGCCGCGCCGCCCAAAGCGGGCTAGCCCTTGAACCTGCGCCACACCTTGCGCGCAGGGGTCGCGGCGATCGCCGTGGCCAGCGTCGTCGCGCCCGCCGGCGCGGCGCCGAGTCCTGCCGGTCCCAGTTCGGGCGGCCCCAGTTTGGGCGGTCCCAGCTTGGGCGGTATCGAGGTGCGCGTCGCTCAGGCGCAGGACTTTTCGCGCGTGGAGTTCCACGGCGCGCCGTCCGCCGACGTCAAGACCGACGGCGTCAACCTGATCCTGACCTTCCCGCGCGACGCCGACCCGGACATCTCGCGCCTGCGCACCTCGCCGCCCAAATGGATCAAGACCGCCGAGAAGCGCCACGTCGACGGCCGCCTTCAGGTGGTGATCACCCTCACCGACGACGGCGTGGCCAAGACTGGCACGGCGGATGGCGCGGCCTACGTCAACGTCTTCCAGAAGCCGCCGCCCACCGAGGCGGAGCTGGCCGCGATGCGGGCCAAGAACGCCCCGCCGCCCAGGCCCAATCCGATCCCCGTCGGCGGCGTCGTCCACATGGAGTCCCATGTCGGCGCCGGCCAAGTCAACTTCACCTTCGCCTGGGCCAATCCGGCCGGCGCGGCCGTTTTCCGCCGCGGCGACGCGGTCTGGGTGGTGTTCGACGCGCCGGCCACGCTCGACGTCAGCCACGCGCCGCGCGGCCTGATCCAGTACGCCGGCGTCCAGGCCGTCAAGGGCGTCGACTATTCCGCCATCCGCATCGAGGCGGCCCACAATCTGCCGGTCTTCGCCACCGCGATCGGCTCGACCTGGACCATCTCGCTGGGCCCTGGCGACCAGTCCCAACCCAGCCTGGTGCACGTCGCCAAGGACGAGGCCGAGGGCCCGGCCTCGCTGAAGGCCGCCGTCGCCGGCATCACCAGCGTCATCCAGTTCATCGACCCGCAGGTCGGCGACACGCTGAGCGTCGTCACCGCGCTCGGGCCGCCCAAGGGCCTGCCCACCCGGCGCGACTACATCCAGATGGCGATCCTGCCCTCGGTCCAGGGCCTGGCCATCGAGCCGCACGTCGAGGACCTGACCGTCGCGCGCGACGGCGACATCATCCACATCGGCCGCCCGCTCGGCCTGGCGCTCTCGCCGACGCCCGGCCTACAGCAGGCCGCCAAGCTCGACATCGATGCGCCCAAGCCCGCCGGCATGCCGGGCCTGATCGACTACGTGAACTGGCCGAAGACCGGGACCCACGGCTTCCTCAATCGCTACAACACCCTGTTCAACGCCGCGACCGTCGAGGGCGCCAACCACGACAAGGGCGGCCCGACCGGTGCGCGGATGGCCCTCGCCCGCTTCCTGGTCGGCTCGGAGCTCAGCTTCGAGGCCATCGGCGTGCTCAACGACCTGGCCCGCGCCAATCCGCCGGTGATGGACACGCCCGAGTTCCGCGGCCTGCGCGGCATTGCCCGCGTCATGGCTCGCCGCTACAAGGAAGCCGAGGCCGATTTCTCCGCGCCGGCGCTGTCCGAGGATCCGTCCAGTGCGCTCTGGCGCTCCTATGTCGCCGTCCAGCTCGCCCAGTGGACCGAAGCCCGCACCCAGTTCGCCAGGGGCTCCGAGGCTTTCCTGCAGGTCTCGCCCACCTGGAAGGCGCGCTTCGCCCGCGCCGACGCCCAGGCCGCGCTCGCTCAGGGATGCTATTGCGGGCGCTTGATGCGGCGGATGCTCCTGAGTGGCTGCGCCACATTCCGGCGGTGCAAACGCTGCGGTGCGTCTGGATCCAGAA
>JANXXA010000362.1 GCA_025350885.1 Phenylobacterium sp. | reverse complement strand
ATCTGGCAGGCCTTCGCGGTGCTCCTGCCCGTCAAAACCGTCGGGGTCATGGGGGACGCGCGCACCTACGAAGACGTACTGGCCCTGCGCGCCGTCACCTCTACCGACGGCATGACCGCCGACTTCTTCGAATTCCCCTGGAACGTCCTCGGCCGCTGCGCCACCCGCATCATCAATGAGGTCCGCGGCGTCAACCGCGTGGTCTACGACGTGACCTCCAAGCCGCCGGGGACGATTGAGTGGGAGTGACCGAAGACCACCGGCGGCGGCCGGGTGTCTGGCGCTGGATGGCTCAGTGAGCGCCAAGTTGCGGGCTGTCACGAGGCGATGGGAACTCGACCTGGACAACGCGCTCGACAGAGTCGCGACAACGGGGTGAGATCGATGAAGGACGACGGGTCGCGCCCCGCTCTGGGCGGACGGCTGTCGACGGGCATCGGGAGGAGCCGGTTGGCGCGATCGCAACGCAGATGGGTGAGGGTCAGGGCGCTCACGGCGCAGGAGCGGGCCGAGATCGCCGCCGCGTGCGGGCGCTTCATCGAGGTGACTTTGAAACCCCGGTTCCTGCCCGAGGTCCGCCCGACCTCGTTCAACTATCCGATCGATAACTTCGGCAAGTGGCGGGGAAGCAAATACCTGGCCGCCTTAAGTACGACGGCGGCGCAGGCGGCTCATTTCGCGGCGTTGCAGGTGCGCTTCGGGGGCAGGCGCAACTTCATGAAACTCCTGGAGCGATGAATTGCGGCGGCGGGCAATCTACGAACAGAACCGGTATCTTCTGGAGCGCCAGCGTCAGTTTCGACAGGCCGCCGATGTTGTGACGCAGGCCTGGATGACCTTTCCCGAAGTCTGGGCGATCGCGGTGATCGGCTCGGTGGCCAAGCCCTTGTGGAAGGAGGTTCCACGGTTCAGGGAGTTTCGCCGGGAGGGCATCGAAGTCTGGCACGAATGCGGCGACCTCGACCTGGCCCTGTGGATCGAGTCGCAGCATCGCCTCGGGGCGTTGCGTCGAGCTGGTGAGCGCGCCCTGCGCCTGGCGTTCGAGGCGGGCGCCGGCGTGAGCTTGGCGACCTCGCACCTGGATGTGTTCCTGTTCGAACCGGAAAGCGACCGCTATCTTGGGCGGCTCTGTTCCTTCAACCAGTGCCCGAAGGGAAAGCCCGCCTGCCTGGTTCCGGGGTGTGGCGAAACCCCTTTCAACAAGCGCATTGCGGAGTTCACGCCGCGCGCCGACCTTCTGGCGCCGGCCGCCCATGCCATGTTGTACCGACGCGATACCGGCTGGCTCCGTTCGGCGCTTGATCTGCCCGGGGTTGACGAAGATCTCAACGCGGATTGACCCGGCGCCCGGAGCTTGAACCGCCGCCCGATCCGCGCCTTGATGGGCCGATGACCGCGACGCTCTATGGGATCAAGGCCTGCGATACGATGCAGAAGGCTCGCGCCTGGCTGGACCGGCGCGGCGTGGCGTACGTGTTCCATGACTACAAGACCCTGGGGCTTGATCGCGGCGTGCTGGAAGACTGGGTGCGGCGGGTCGGCTGGGAGGTCTTGCTCAATCGGACCGGCACGACGTTCCGCAAGCTGCCCGACAACGACAAGAGCGGCCTCAGCGCCGGCAAGGCCATCGGCCTGATGCTGGCCCAGCCCTCGATGGTCAAGCGACCGGTGCTCGACGGCGACGGCGCCCTGACGGTCGGCTTCAAGCCCGACATCTATGCCGCGAGGTTCGGATGACCATGGCCCAGGTGCGCTATATCGTCGATGACGTGGACGCGGCGGTGGCCTTCTACACGGGCAGGCTCGGGTTCGCCCTTGAGCAGCAGTTCGGGCCGGCCATGGCCATCCTGCGGCGCGACGACCTGCGCCTGTGGGTGGCTGGGCCGATGGCCTCGGCCTCGCGGCCGATGGCTGACGGCGCGCAGCCGGCGCCCGGCGGTTGGGGGCGTTTCGTGCTGAGCGTCGAAGACCTGCCCGACCTCGTCGAACGCCTGCGCGGCGAGGGTGTGCGGTTTCGCAATGAGATCGTCGAAGGCCCCGGCGGCCGTCAGATCCTTTGCCAGGACCCGGCGGGCAATGTGGTGGAGCTGTTCGAGGCGCGGTGACCGCGCATACCGTCGATGCATCCGATCGGCTGGACGGCGGCAACTAGGGGCAAAGGCGATCGGCTCGATGCTGGCCGCTGGGATCGAGGGAGCTCAAGTTCATGGAAGACTTTTTCCGCGGCTACTGGTGGCTGTTGTTTCCGATCGGGGCATTCGTGTTCGGGGCCTGGGACCGGTGGCTGGCCTATCGCCGCAGCCGCGATCATCTGGACCTGATCCGCACCTTCGCGGCCCAGGGCAAAGAAGTTCCGCCTGAGCTGATGCGGCAGGTGCGCGAGGAGGCGCAGGATGAGCCGCCGCCGCCAGACTATCGCGGGCCGGACTATCGGGGTTCGGGCTATGGGGGCTACGGCTACCGGAGCCATCGCCGCTATATGCGGCGCGCCTGGCGCGGCTACTACCGCTGGGGTCCCTACTGGCAGTGGCGCAGCGCCATCGTCTCGGCCGCAGTGGCCGGTGGGTTCTGGTGGGCGTCCGAATATGCGGACTGGCCCGGCGTCGAAGGGCCGTTCCGCCTGGTGGCGATTGTCATGACGATAGTTGCGGCGGGCAATCTGATGATCGCCATCCTGTCTTCCCGTTTCCGGGACAAATGAGCCCGGCGAGCCTCGATGAAGCGCTCGTCGCCGCCGCGCAGGGCGGGTCGACGGAAGCGTTCTCGCGGCTCGTGGAGCGGCATCAACAGGCGTTGCGAGCGTTCCTGCGGCGCACCTGCGGCGACTGGGCCGCAGCCGACGACCTGGCGCAGGAGACCTTCCTGGCGGCCTGGTCGCGGATCGGGCGCCTGAAGGTTGGCGCGAGCGTTCGGGCCTGGCTGTGCGGGATCGGCTACAACAAGCACCTTACCGCGCTTCGGTCCCGCGCCCGTGCGCGAAGTCGCGACGCGCTCTATGAGGCTGAGCGACCCCCGGGCTCGCAGGCCTCGGCGGAGGACCGGTTGGCGCTCGACCGCGCGATGGCCGAGCTGCCGGCTGATCAGCGCGCCTGCGTGGCGCTGTGTCTGGCGGCCGACTTCAGCCATGCAGAGGCGGCCGAGGCGCTGGGCTTGCCGCTGGGAACCGTGAAGAGCCATGTCGCGCGGGGCCGCGCGCGGCTGCTGCAAGCGTTGGGAGTAATCGATGACGCACGCCGATGATCGCCTGAGGGGACTGTTTGCTTCTGATGCGCCGAACGCCCGGGACGCCGTCTTTTCGACGGCGGTGATGGAAGGAGTCATGCTCAGGCGTTTCCAGGAAGACGTGGCGTTGCTCTGTGGCGCCAGCGTTCTGGCCGCCGGCGCGCTGTGGGCGCTGTGGCCCGTGCTGCAACCCGTGCTGGTGTCGTTGTCACAGGGGCTGGCGCCGCTCGCGGGGGCGATGACAGTCGCTTTCTGCATTCAGCAGATTGCCAGCGGCCAGCCGGCTTCGGTGGCCGACCTGGAATCATGACCAAGAATTCACCGGCAGACCTGCATCCATCGGCAGCGCTTGCGGCCTCTTCCTCATTGAAGACGGACCCGAATGGCCCGCCGGAAATCTAGAGAGGAGTTGAGCCCATGGAAGGCACAATCGCAGTCCTGATCCCGTTCGGGTTCATGGCGATGATCGCGGCCATCGTGATCGTACCCAGGTATTTCCGCAGCATGGAGCGGCAAAAGATGGCCGAGACGCTGCGCGCAGCCATCGAAAAGGGCCAGCCGATGCCGACGGAGGTGATCGACGCCATGTCCAGCAACGTGCGCACGCCCGCTGCGCCGCCGTCACCCTCGCGGGACCTTCGAACCGGCCTGGTGTGGATGGGTGTCGCCGTCGGCCTGGCGGCCATGGGCCTTGCCCTCAGCTTCGAGGAGCCCGACGCCCTGTACCCGATGGTCGGCATCGCGGCCTTCCCAGGCTTCATCGGCGTGGCGTTCATCATCATGTGGGCGATCGCACGCGAGCGGAAATAGGCGGGGCCGTCGGGGGAACTGCCCATGTTGGGCGCAACACACTCAAAGTTCGCCAGCCTGCACGATGTGGAGCTGTGCACCCAGGCGGCGACCGGTGAGCGGCGCGCCTTCGGGGAGCTGGTGCGTAGGCACGGCTCGGCCGTGCGCGGTGTGCTGCGTCGGATGGGCGCCCAGGGCGCGGAGGCCGACGATGTTGCGCAGGACGCCTTCCTCACCGCCTTCGAACGGATCGCCGAATTTCGCGGCGAGGGAACCTTCGCTGGATGGGTCCGCAAGATCGCCGCCAGGCTCTATCTTCGTCGCCTGCAGCGTGACCGCCGGCTGGGGGCGATCGCGACGGAGGAGATCGAGGACGAGCCCGATGTCGGCGGCGGCGATGCCGACGCAGCCATTGATCTGGACGAGGCGTTGAAGACCCTGGGACCCGCTGAACGGCTCTGCGTGACCCTGTGCTTCGGCGCGGGACTTTCTCACAGTGAGGCGGCGGAGGCCTTGAACCTGCCCCTTGGAACGGTCAAATCGCATGTCAAACGTGGTCTGGATAAACTCAGAACGCGACTGGCGCCGGGCGACGGCGCGGATCTTGAGGGGAGGCGTGGCAATGGCTGAGATTGAATTCGAGCGTCGGCTCGAGCGTCTCTTCGCCGCTACTTCGGAGCTGTCGGACGCGGGCGCCTTCGCCGAGCGTGTGGCGCGGCGGCTGGATGCGGGGTGGATGGCCCGCCGCTGGCTGATCGGGGCCGCGGGCCTGGTCGGCGGCGTCATCGGGGTCAGCCAGCTGATGGTGTCCAACCTGTTCCAGCGGGCCGAGGCGGTAGGGGATTCCGCCCGCCTGATCTCGACCAGCCTGAACCATCTGTCGAACGGCACAGACTGGGTCGCTGCAGCCTCGAGCGGCGGCGGCGTGGTATGGGTCGCCGCGGCCGCGGCCGTTGTGATGATGGGCTTCGTGCTGAGCCGGGTGATCGGCGAAATCTGAAACGGCCTTCCGCGATCTTTCCGGCAGGAGGATCGGTTGCGGCGCAAGGCGGCGCGCTATAGGTTCCCGGCCTCTGAAACGCGGCGCCAAATTCTGTCCGGAGTCCCCGATTGACCGATCTGTTTGAAGAGGTCGAGGAGCAGCTGCGCTCCGACCGTTACCGGGCGCTTGCCCGCAAGGCCGCGCCGTGGATCCTGGCGCTGGCGGCCGGGGCTCTGATCATCGCGCTTGGGGTCTGGGGCTGGCAGCAATATCGCCAGCAGACCACCGACAAGGCGTCCGTGCAGTACGGGCTCGCCCAATCGGCGCTGGCTCAGGGGGATGCCGGCAAGGCCACTGAGCTATTTGCAGCGGTCTCGAAGTCGCCGGCCAAGGCCTACGCGGCCCTGGCGCTGATGCAGCTCGGCGGCCTGAAGATGGTCTCCAGTCGGCCGGATGACATGAAGTCCGCCGTGGCCCTGTTCGACCAGGCCGCCGCTGCCGCGCCTGATGATGTGCTGGGCGATGCCGCGCGCCTCAAATCCGCCTTCGCGATCCTCGACACCGCGCCCTATGCAGAGGTGGAGGGGCGTTTGTCGCCACTGATCAAAGAGGGCCGGCCCTATCGGGTGCAGGCGCGTGAAGCGTTGGCCTTCGCCAAGCTGATGAAGGGCGACAGCGCCGGCGCGCGGGGAGACTTCGTGGTCATCGCCAATTCGCTGGACTCGCTGGAAGGCGCGCGCCAGCGGGCCAAGGCCGCCGTGGAGCTGATCGATACCGGCTCGGCCAAGGCGGTTCCGGCCGCCGTCAAGGCCGCCGCGAGCCTGCCGCCGGCGATGCTTGTCGCGCCCGGCGGAATGCCACTGGCTCAAGAACAGGCGCCTGTCCCGCAATGACGCCTTTCCGCCCAAGCGTCCTCGCCGTCCTGATGATCGCCGCTCTGGGCGCCAGCGGTTGCTCGACGATCAGCAAGATCAATCCGTTCCAGGGGAAGGGCGAACCCAAGGAGATTGCCGCCGAGGGCGAGCGCATCTCGATTGTCGCCGCCGACCAGAAGCTGGAGCCGGCGGAGGCGCTGAAGGGCGTGGACTTCGCCCTGCCGCCCGTCGGCGTCGTGGCGGACTGGCCGCTGCCCGGCGGAACGGCGGAGCAGGTGGTTGGCAACGCCGACGCGGCGCCAAACCTCGGCATCGTCTGGCGCCGCGGCTTCGGCAAGGGTTCCAAGGACGGCGCGAATGTCACGGCGCCGCCGGTGGCCGCCGACGGCCGGATCTATCTACTGGATGCCGAGGCGACGATCTCGGCCCGCGACGCCCAGACGGGAGCTGAGGTGTGGCGCGCCAATATGCGACCGACCGAGAACAAGCGCGACAAGGAAGCCTTCGGCGGCGGTCTCGCGCTCGCCGCCGGCAAACTCTACATGACCTCCGGCTATCGGATGGTCGCTCAGCTTGATGCCGCCACGGGCCGGGTCGGCTGGCGGACGCGCACCGAGCAGCCGATCCATGGCGCGCCGACCGTTGTCGGCGGCCGGGTCATGGCCGTGGCCATCGACAACACCCTGATGACCTTCGACGCCGCCACCGGCGCGCCGGGCTGGACGTATCAGGCGCTGTCGGAATCGGCGCGCATCCTGTCGTCGTCGAGCCCTGCGGTGTCGGGCGATACGGTGGTGGCTTCATTCGGGTCCGGCGAGCTGGTGGCGCTGCGCACGTCCAATGGCAACGACCTGTGGAACGAGGCCCTGTCGCGGGCCAGCCGCAACAGCGCGCTCTCGGAAATTCGCGACATCGCCGGGCGTCCGGCGATCTATCAGGGCGACGTGTTCGCGGTCAGCCATTCGGGCGTATTCGCCGCCACCGACCTGCGCACCGGCCAGGCCCGCTGGAGCCTGCCGGTGGTGGGCATCACCTCGCCGCTGCCGGCCGGGGACGTGGTCTATGTGGTGGCCAAGGACGGCCAGGTGATCTGTGTGTCGCGCGAGAGCGGCCAGATCTACTGGATGCGCGACCTCAACGCGGGCTATGTGGCCAAGCGCAAGGGCGGCCTGTGGGGCATCGGGGGTCGCAAGGTCGGAAAGGCCCTGTGGTCCACCCCAATCCTGGCCAACAACCGGCTGATCATTGTGGGATCAAGCGGCCAACTGGTGGCGCTCAACGCCAAGACCGGCGCGGTGGATCGGCGGGTTGAGCTTGGCGCGCCGGCCTTGATCGGCCCGATCGCGGTGGGCGGCATGATCTACGTGGTCACCGACGACGCCCAGCTGATCGCGCTGCGCTGACCACTTTTCAGTCTATGCTGGCCTCATGGCGCTGAAACTCGCGATCGTCGGGCGACCCAACGTGGGCAAGTCGACGCTGTTCAACCGGCTGGCGGGCCGCAAGCTGGCCATCGTCGATGACCAGCCGGGCGTGACCCGTGACCGGCGCTTCGGCACCGGCCGGATCGGCGATCTCGACCTGGAGCTGATCGATACCGCCGGCTTCGAGGATGTCACCGATGACAGTCTGGAGGCGCGCATGCGCATCCAGACCGAGCTGGCCATCGACGACGCCGACATCGCCCTCTTCGTGATCGACAGCCGCGAGGGCGTCACGCCGATGGACGAGGTGTTCGCCGAAATCCTGCGCCGGCGCGACATGCCGGTGGTGGTGGTGGCCAACAAGGCCGAGGGCCGGGCCGGCGAGAGCGGCATCCTGGAGGCCTTCGGGCTCGGTCTTGGCGAGCCGGTGCCGATCTCCGCCGAGCACGGTGAGGGCATGGCCGACCTCTACGCCGCCCTGATCGGGGTGGCCCCCAACCAGGACGATCATGCGGACGAAGACGGCGACAAGGCGGTCAAGATCGCCATCGTCGGGCGGCCCAACGCCGGTAAATCGACCCTGGTCAACAAACTGATCGGCGAGGACCGGATGCTGACCGGGCCCGAGGCCGGGATTACTCGCGACGCCATCCCCGTCGACTGGACCTGGGACGGCAAGGCTGTACGGCTGGTGGATACCGCCGGCCTGCGGCGCAAGGCCAAGGTGCAGGAGAAGCTGGAGAAGCTTTCCACCCACGACTCGATCCGCGCCATCACCTTCGCCGAGATTGTCATCCTGGTGATGGACGCCACCCACCCTTTCGAGATCCAGGACCTGCAGATCGCCGATCTCGTTGAACGCGAAGGCCGAGCGCTGGTTTTCGTCCTGGCCAAGTGGGACCTGGTGGAGGATCCGCAAAGCCGCCTCGCCGAGATTGTCGAGGAGGCGCAGCGCCAGCTGCCGCAGGTGCGCGGGGCGCCGATCATCCCGCTGTCGGCGGAGACCGGGCGGGGCCTGGAGAAGTTGATGCCGGCGGTGTTCAAGACCCACACCGACTGGTCGACCAAGGTGAAGACCCGCGACCTCAACGACTGGCTGAAGATGGCTACCGAGCGCCACCCGCCGCCGGCGGTGAGCGGCCGCCGGATCAAGCCCAAATATATGGCTCAGACCAAGGCCCGGCCGCCGACCTTCGTCCTGTTCGCCAGCCGCGCCGACCAGCTGCCGGAGAGCTATCGCCGCTACTTGGTCAATTCGATCCGCGAAAGCTTCGACCTGCCGGGGGTGCCGATCCGGGTGACGGTCAAATCGAACAAGAACCCCTATGCCGAGGGCGAGGAGAAGTCGGGTCAGGGTTCGGCGCGCGCGCCGTTCGGGCTGCCCGAGGGCGGCCTGCCGACGACCGGCCTGAACGCCAAGCGGCGTACGGCGGCGTCGGCCAAAGCCAAGGCCGGGGCGGCGGGAAAACCCAAGGCCGCCAAGCCCAAACCCTACGGCAACACCAAGCCGAAGACCGGCGCGCCCCGCGGCCGGGCCCAGAAACTCGCGCGCCCCGGCGTTAAGCCGAAGCGAGCGTCTCGCCCTGCGCCTTCCAGTGGGAAAAGACCACGTTAGCGTGCGGCAGGCCGAGGTCGGCCTGGGCGAGTTGCACGATCAGCGGGCCGATCTCTGACGGCGGGGTTACGGTGTCCGGGTCTTCGCCCGGCATGGCCTCGGCGCGCATCGCGGTGCGCATGGTGTTGGGATCCAGCAAGACGGCGCGGACCGCCGTCTGCTCCAGTTCGTCCGCCCAGGTGCGGACCATGTGCTCCATGCCGGCCTTGGTGACCCCGTAGGGGCCCCAGAACGCCTTGGGCTGGGCCACGCGCCCAGTGGTCAGGAAGATGGCGCGGCCGGCCTCTGACGCGCGCAACAGCGGCTCGGTGGTGCGGATCAACCGATAGGTCGCTGTCAGGTTTACCGCCACGATCCGATCCCAGTGCTTGGGCTCGATGTGGCTGACCGGGGTGATGGGCCCAAGGATCGCAGCGGCGTGGACCAGGATGTCGAGGCGGCCGAACCGCTGGTGCAGGATACCGCCCAGCCGGTCGAGACTGTCGCCGTCGGCGATGTCCAGCGGCACGAGGGTGGCGAGTTCGCCGGTGAGCTTGCGGATCTCGTCGTCGAGGTCGGTGAGGCCGCCTTCGGTGCGGGCCACGGCGACCACCTGGGCGCCGGCCGCCGCCAGCGCCAGCGCGCAGGCTCGGCCGATGCCGCGACTGGCGCCAGTGACCAGAGCGATCTTGCCGGAGAGCGGCTTGTCGGAGGGGGGCGGGGACATGGGGCGGGTGTCTAGCGGGTCTCGACTGGATTGTCAGTCACAAGGGCGAGGCCACGTTCCAACCCTTCTTCAATAAGGCTACGCTCCCTCGGCGCAGGGTGCCGGGTGGGGGTGGGAGCTATGGAAGAGCGTAAGGCGTCGTTGCGCGAGGCTGCGCCACTGCTGCTGCGATTGTTGCTGGGCTTCCTGTTCATCGCGCATCTCTATTGGAAGTTCGCGGTTCTGCCGGGCGGTGTTGAGGCGTGGTGGAGCGGGTTGGTTGCGACCGGATACTCCTCCGTCGTGCCGGCCTATGTACTCTCGGCCGAGATTGTCGGCGCCGTGCTCCTGATCCCGGGCGTGTTCGCGCGATACGCCGCCCTCTACGCCATGCCGATGATGGCCGGCGCCGCACAATTCTGGCTTGTTCGGAAAGGCTTCTATTTCACGGGCGGGGGCGCGGAGCTGCCGCTGGTCTGGTTGGCGCTTCTAGGCCTCCAGGTCCTGCTCGGCGACGGACCCTGGGCGCTCGTGCCGTCACCTAGTCTTTTGCCCGGTTCGCGTAGCGCTGGGCGATCACCGCGCAGGCCATCAACTGGATCTGGTGGAACAGCATGAGCGGCAGCAGGGCCAGACCTGCGGTGGCGGCGGGAAACAGCACCCCGGCCATGGGGACCCCGCTGGCCAGGCTCTTCTTGGAGCCGCAGAAGACGATGGCGATCTCGTCGGCGGTGGCGAACTCCAGCGTCCGCGCGGTGACGTATGTGGCGGCCAGGACGGCGGCCAGCAGGACCGCGCAGATCACCAGCAGCCGCGCAAGATCCAGCGCGCCCAGCTGTGACCAGACGCCGGCGACGACTGCGCTGGAAAAGGCCGTGTAGACCACCAGCAGGATCGAGCCCCGGTCGACGATCTGCATCAGCGTGGCGTGGGTCGCGACCCAGCCGCCCAGCCAACGGCGCAGCACCTGGCCGGCGATGAAGGGAGCCAGCAGTTGCAGGACAATGGCCTCGGCCGACGCCGCCGAGACCGCGCCCCTGGCGTGTAGCAGCAGGCTGACCAGGATCGGCGTCAGGATGATCCCCAGCAGATTGGACGCCGAGGCGGCGGCGACGGCGGCGGCGACATTGCCCCGGGCGATCACGGTGAAACCTATCGACGACTGGATGGTCGAGGGCAGGCAGCCCAGGAAGACGATGCCGCCCGCCAGCGCCGGCGGGGTGATCCAGACGGGCAGCGCCGCCAGTCCCAGACAGAGCAGGGGGAACAGCCCATAGGTGGCCGCCAGCACCACCAGATGCAGCCGCCAGTGGGTCAGGCCGCCGATCACCGCCTCGCGACTGAGCCGCGCGCCGTGCAGGAAGAACACCAGGCCGATGCCCACCTTGGTCGCCCAGCCAAAGCCCGTCGCGGCGTCTCCCCGCGCTGGCAGGACCGAGGCGACGACGACCATGCTGATGATCAGCAGGAGATACTTATCGACCCTCAGGCGGGTGAAGAGGCCGGCTTGCTTGGCCGGTTCCTGCGGTGTTGAGGAGGTCATCTACCTCACCCGCGAAGCGGCGGGAGGGGGACCGTCGGCTGCAAAGCCGATGGTGGAGGGGGCAAGCCCCAGGCTCGTGGATCGGTTCGCGATTGGGCTCGGCAGGCGGAGGCTCGCCCCCTCCACCACCCGATCTTCGGCGGGCGGTCCCCCTCCCGCCATTGCTGCCGCAATGGGGGCGGTAGATTCATTACGCGTCGACCAGGAACGACAGCTGGCGTTCGGCCATGTCGTTGCGGCCCTCGGCGATCTCGCGGTCCAGCAGGCGGGTGGGATAGTCGCCAGTGAAATAGTGGTCGGTGAACTGCGGGCAGACCGGATCGCGCGGCGCGGAGTCCATCGCCCAGTAGAGGCCGTCGACCGACAGATAACCCATGGAGTCGACGTCGAGAATCCTGGCGATCTCCTCGATGGAATGGTTGGCGGCCAGCAGTTTTTCGCGGTCCGGCATGTCGATGCCGTAGAAGTCGGGCCACATGATCGGCGGCGAGGCCGAGC
>JANXXA010000359.1 GCA_025350885.1 Phenylobacterium sp. | reverse complement strand
CGACGACCTTGAAACGCCCCTGGTCGAACAGCCTCAGGACCTGCTCCAGGTCGTGGCCGCGGCGCAGGATCACGTCGCCCTGGCCCAGCACCGCCCAGGCCCCCTGACGGCGCGCCAGGCTCGGCCGCTTCTCGATGCGGTAGATCGGCGCCTCGGAGGTGCGCCGGTAGACCGAGAACACCGCCGATTCGCGCAGGCCATCGATGGCGTAGTCGCGCCACTCGCCGGCGGAAACCATCCGCCCATAGAGGGAAAGCAGCCGCAGCAGCTCGCGCCGCTCGAAGAAGACGCTCGCCTGCCGGGGCGAGGCGTAGGACGGATCGAAAGCCATCGAAACGCAGCCTAAACCGAATCTCCGCGGTGACGCCAGTCATGCGCTACGCGAGCAGCCCGCCCCGAAATGACCTTATTCCGGACCCGCGAGCGCCTGATGAGGCTCCGATATTGCAATTGTCGGTTGGTCAGACCCCGGTGGTCCCGGATCCTGAACAGCCCCCCCAGCCCCCCTGGATCGGCGGACTGGCCGGCCGACGCCCCCATCTCTTCGATGAACCCGCGCGGGTGCTCTCCAGCCGCGCGGGTTTTCGCGTCTATAGCTCAGACCGCTGGCTCGCCCACGCCCAGCACCCGGCCGCCGCGCCCGGCCTGCACCAGAACCACGCTCTTCAGGCCCTCTTCAGAGGCCGCCGGCAAGCGGAAGGCGACGGGCCTGCCGCGCCAGGCGCCCAGGCGCACGACCTCGCGCACGACGTTGCGATGCGAGATGATCTGACCCTTGTTGTCGCCAGCCTTGACCGCCACATCCTGTTCGTGCGGATCATAGCGGATCAGCCAGACCTCAGCCCCCCCCTTGGGCGGGCGCGCCGACCCGACATATACCCGCCTGTCCCCGGCAAACTGGAAGTCGGGCGGATTGCGCGGCGTCCTGGCCGCATCCCTGACCAGCTTGTCCACGCGGTCGGCCTTTGAGCCCACAGCCTGGGCCTGGCCGTCCACGACCACCTGCGGCGTATAGGGTTCGCGCAGCAACAGCCGGGTCACATAGGCTTTCTGGCGTTCGGCGAATTCCGGCCTGGCGAAGGTGTCGGCCCAGCCGAGATAGTCCCAGTAGTCCACCGAAAAGGTCAGCGCGAGGACGCCCGGCTGGTCGGCGAGCCTAGCCAGATTGGCGTTAGCCTCGCCGCACGAGGCGCAGCCCTGGGCGGTGTAGAGCTCGACCACCACGGGCGTCCTGGCCGCGGCCGACAGCGGCAGGACGAGCAGCATCAGGCTGAAAAGCGTGGCTTTCCGCATCCCCTCGGGCTTAAGCGGACTTGTCAGCGCTGTAAATTGCAAGAAGCCGTGAGCGGGTGAGCCCCAAAGCCCTCCCGCTCGAACGGCGGCTAAGCCTCCTGGCGGGCCAGGTTGCGCAGGACGTAGTTCAGCACCCCGCCATTCTTGAAATACTCAAGCTCGGTCGGCGTATCGATCCGGCAGCGCACCGGGAAGCGGGCGATGCGGCCGTCGGAGGGGCGGTACATCTCGATGGTCAACTGGCGGCGCGGCGACAGCTCGGTCAGGCCGCGGATGGTGACGATCTCCTCGCCGGTCAGGTTGAGCTTGTGCCAGCCTTCCTGCAGGAACTGCAGCGGCAAGACGCCCATGCCCACCAGGTTGGAGCGGTGGATGCGCTCGAAGCTCTCGGCCACCACGGCGCGGACGCCCAGGAGCCTGGTGCCCTTGGCGGCCCAGTCGCGCGACGAACCGGTGCCGTATTCCTTGCCGGCGAACACCACCAGCGAGCGGCCCTCGGACTGGTAGCGCATGGCCGCGTCATAGATCGACATCACGTCGCCGGAGGGGAAGTGCTTGGTCATCCCCCCCTCGATCTCAGGGGTGATCCTGTTGCGGATGCGGATGTTGGCGAAGGTGCCGCGCATCATGATCTCGTGGTTCCCGCGGCGCGCGCCGTAGGAGTTGAAGTCCATGGTCGGCACCTGGTGGTCGCGCAGGTATTCCCCCGCCGGCGAGCTGGCCTTGATCGAGCCCGCCGGGGAGATGTGGTCGGTGGTGATCGAATCGCCGAACACGCTGAGCACGCGGGCCTCGACGATGTCGGTGACCGGCGTCGGATCCATCGACATGCCGGCGAAATAGGGGGGGTTCTGCACGTAGGTGGAACTCATGTCCCAGGCATAGGTCTGGCCGCCGGAGACCTTGATCGCCTGCCACGCCTTGT
This sequence comes from Phenylobacterium sp., assembly GCA_025350885.1. Lineage (GTDB taxonomy): Bacteria > Pseudomonadota > Alphaproteobacteria > Caulobacterales > Caulobacteraceae > Phenylobacterium. The sequence goes on along the minus strand of JANXXA010000359.1, from coordinate 1,956 downwards.
CGCCCTTGAAGACGTCGGCGTAGCGGGTGGCGAACATCTTCTGGGTGACGTGCTTGCGCTGCAGCGCGGCGACCTCGGCCGAGGTCGGCCAGATGTCCTTGAGATAGACCGGCTTGCCGTCCTTGCCCTCGCCCAGCGGCTCGGTGGCGATGTCGATCGACATGGATCCGGCCAGGGCATAGGCGACCACCAGCGGCGGCGAGGCCAGATAGTTGGCGCGCACGTCGGGGTTCACCCGGCCTTCGAAGTTGCGGTTGCCCGAGAGCACCGAGACCGCCACCAGATCGCCCTTCTGCACGGCGTCGGAGATCGGCTCGGCCAGCGGACCGGAGTTGCCGATGCAGGTCGTGCAGCCATAGCCCACCAGGTTGAAGCCCAGGGCGTCCAGGCTCTTGGTCAGGCCGGCGGCCTTCAGATAGTCGGTGACCACCTGGCTGCCGGGCGCCAGCGAGGTCTTGACCCAGGGCTTCACCTTCAGACCCTTTTCGACGGCCTTCTTGGCCACCAGGCCGGCGGCGATCAGCACGCTGGGATTGGAGGTGTTGGTGCACGAAGTGATGGCAGCGATCACCACGTCGCCGTGGCCGACGTCGAAGTTGGCGCCCTCGACCTTCACGCGGGTGGCCATGTCGTCAGCCTTGCCGAAGTCACCGGCCAGCGCGGCCTTGAACTCCACCGCCGCGTTGCTCAGCACCACCCGGTCCTGCGGTCGCTTGGGGCCGGCCAGCGAGGGCAGCACGCCCGCCAGGTCGAGGTCGAGGGTGTCGGTGAACACCGGATCCGGATCGGCCGGGTCGCGCCACAGGCCCTGTTCCTTGGCATAGGCCTCGACCAGCGCCACGCGGGCCGGCTCGCGGCCGGTGGCGGTCAGGTAGTCGATGGTCGAACGGGTGACCGGGAAGAAGCCGCAGGTCGCGCCATATTCCGGGGCCATGTTGGCGATGGTCGCCTGGTCTTCCAGGGTCAGGTTGGCCAGGCCGGGGCCGAAGAATTCCACGAACTTGCCGACCACGCCCTTCTTGCGCAGCATCTGGGTGACGGTGAGCACCAGGTCGGTGGCGGTCGCGCCTTCCGGCAGGGCGCCGTCCAGCCTGAAGCCGATGACCTCGGGGATCAGCATCGGGATCGGCTGGCCCAGCATGGCGGCTTCGGCCTCGATGCCGCCGACGCCCCAGCCCAGCACCGCAAGGCCGTTGATCATGGTGGTGTGGCTGTCGGTCCCGACCACGGTGTCGGGATAGGCCACCGCGTGGCCCGCATCCTCGTTCACCCATACGGTCTGGGCCAGGTACTCCAGGTTCACCTGATGGCAGATCCCGGTGCCGGGGGGCACGACGCGGAAGTTGTTGAACGCCGAGGAGCCCCAGCGCAGGAACCGATAGCGCTCCATGTTGCGCTCATATTCGCGCTCGACGTTCTCGCCGAACGCCTTGGCGGTGCCGAAGTAGTCGACCATCACCGAGTGATCGATCACCAGATCCACCGGGTTCAGCGGATTGATCTTTTCCGGGTCGGCGCCCAGGTGGGTCATGGCGTCGCGCATGGCGGCCAGATCGACCACCGCCGGCACGCCGGTGAAGTCCTGCATCAGCACGCGCGCCGGGCGGAAGCTGATCTCGTGCTCGACCGAGCCCTTGTTGTCGATCCAGGCGGCCAGCGCGGCCAGGTCGTCGCGGCCGACGCTGAGGCCGTCTTCGTTGCGCAGCAGGTTCTCCAGCAGCACCTTCATCGAGACCGGGAGACGCGAGATACCGGCGAGACCGGCTTCCTCCGCCGCCGGAAGGCTGTAGTAGACGTAGGTCTTGGAGCCCACCTTGAGTTCGCGGCGGGTTTTCAAGCTGTCGATGGACGCCATTTGGGGAGATCCTCTCTCTGTTCCCGGCCGCATCACGTTCACCCCGAGGATCGCGCGCTTCCATGAACGGACACACAGCGTCCGGTCCAGCGCGGCGAGGG
>JANXXA010000335.1 GCA_025350885.1 Phenylobacterium sp. | reverse complement strand
ATCTGGCCAAACGAATACGCCAAGGAGGCGCAGCCCGATCCGGTGAAGAACGCCGAGCTGGCCACGACCGGCTACGCCAACACCTCGGTGATCCTGCAGCCCGGCGCCGCCTTCGCCACGCCCGCGCCGGTGGATCTGGTGTTCACGGTGCAGAACTATCACGACTATCCCGACAAGTTCATGGGCGGCATCGACCCGATGGTGCTGAACCGGGCGGTCTATAAGGCGCTGAAGCCGGGCGGCGTGTTCCTGGTGGTCGATCACACGGCTCAGGCAGGCTCTGGCCTGCGCGACACCGACACCCTGCACCGCATCGATCCGGCGATCGTCAGAAACCAGGTGACCGCCGCGGGCTTCGTCTTCGAGGGCGAGAGCCCGCTGCTGCGCAACCCAGCCGACGACCTGAAGACGCTGGTGTTCGACAAGGCGATCCGAGGCCACACCGATCAGTTCATCTTCAAGTTCCGCAAGCCCAGATAGGACAGCGGAGGTCGCGCCGGTGTAACCAGCCGCCGTGGATCAAGCCGCTGACATCGCCGGACAGATCAAGCAGGCCGCCGCCGCGCTGAAGGCTGGCGGCCTGGTTATCCTGCCCACCGAGACGGTCTATGGCCTGGCGGCTGACGCGGCCGATGCGCGCGCCGTGGCGGCGGTCTATGCCGCCAAGGGCCGGCCGAGTTTCAACCCGCTGATCGCCCATGTGGCCGACGTGGCGATGGCGCGGCGCATCGCGCGCTTCGACGCGCGCGCCGAGCAGCTGGCGGCGCGGTTCTGGCCAGGACCGCTGACCCTGGTGCTGCCGGTCGCTGACGAGGTCGCGGTCTGCGACCTGGCGCGCGCCGGGCTGGACAGCGTGGCCGTGCGAAGCCCCGCCCATCCGCTGGCGCATGCGCTGATCGAGGCTTTCGGCGGGCCGCTGGTCGCGCCCTCGGCCAACCGCTCCGGCCGGCCCAGCCCGACCACCGTCGCCGACGCCATCGACGAGACTGGCGCGGCGGCGGCGTTCGCTTTGGATGGTGGACCCTGCGCGATCGGCCTGGAGTCCACCGTCGTGGCGCTGCTGGATGAGGCCCGGCTGCTCAGGCCGGGCGCGGTGACCCGCGCGCAGATCGAGGCGCTGATCGGCCCGCTGTCGGAGGCGCAGGCCGACGCCAGGCGCTCGCCCGGCCGGCTGGCCAGGCACTATGCGCCGAACCTGCCGCTGCGCCTCAACGTCACCGAGCCCCGGGCAAACGAGGTCTGGCTGGGGTTCGGCTCAATTCGCTGGGCGGGCGATGGCGCCGAACCCTTCAATCTCAGCCGCGACGGTGACCTGGCTGAGGCCGCCGCCAATCTCTTCGCCTATCTGCGCGCCGCTGACCGCTCGGGCGCGGCCGGGATCGCCGTGGCGCCGATCCCTGACACGGGCCTTGGCGAGGCGATCAACGACCGCCTGCGCCGGGCGGCGGGCTATGTCGGCTGAAGCGCCGAGCGGATGTCGGTCATCGCAAAGTCGTCGCCCTTGTAGAGCAGGGGGACATCGAGCGCCTTGGCGAGCGCGTAGGCGAAGCAGTCGCCGAGATTGAGACGTGCCGGGTGCCGGCCCTTCCCGAAGCGGAAAAACGCGTCAAATGCGGCGGACGTCAATGCGACGTCCTCGCGCCGTTCGACGCCGTATGAGGCGAGAAGACCGTCGAGATCCCCCCACCCGGAAATGAACTCCCGCTGCAAGAGGACCATCCCGGTCTCGACCATGTTCATGGGCGAAATCCAGGCGGCGTCGGTCCACCGCAGAACCTCGATGAAGGCCGCGCGTTCGGGTTCTCTGTTGGCGATGGCGACCAAGGCCGATGAGTCGATGGCGATCAATCGTCACCTTCGGCGAACCCGGGGACCTCGTTGATCTCGTCCCACTCTTCTTTCGTCACGGGAGGCTGCGGGCCAGATTTGCCCGCCCGGGCCCACAGCCGATCCGTTGCAGCCTCCATCTCCTCGATCGTCGGACGTCGCTTAGGCCGCGCCTCCGCCAATGCCCGGTCCAGCGCGCCGTCAATCACCGAGGTGATGCTCTGCCCGCGGAGGCTCGCCAGTTCACGCGCCTTGCGTTCGGTCTCGGGGTTCTTGATCAGGATGGCCACGGCGAGGTACCTCTATATATCGGAGTATATACTGGAAACCCGGCGAGGCGAAGGGTAGGGTTCGGCCATGACCGCGCCCGTCCCCGCCGATGTGTTATCGCGCCTGAAGGCCGTGCTTGGCGAGGACGGCTGGAGCCAGGATCCCGAGCGACTGGCCCCCAAACTGCTGGAATGGCGCGACCGCTGGACCGGCCAGACGCCGTTCCTGGCCTTGCCGAGGACCACGGCGGATGTGGCGGCTGTCGTCGGCGTCTGCTTCGAATCGGGGACCGCGATCACGCCCCAAGGCGGCAACACGGGCCTGGTCGGCGGCCAGATCCCGCAGGGCGAGGTGCTGCTCTCCACCGAGCGGATGCGGGCGATCCGTGAGACGGACGGGTTCGACGACGTGCTGGTGGCCGAGGCCGGGGTGACGCTGGCCGCGGTGCATGCGGCGGCGGCTGGGGTGGGCCGCCGTTTCCCTGTCGGGCTGGCGTCGGAGGGCTCGGCGACGGTCGGTGGGATCGTCTCCACCAATGCCGGCGGCACCCAGGTGCTGCGCTATGGCATGACCCGCAACCTGGTGCTGGGCCTGGAGGCCGTGCTGCCCAACGGCGAGGTCTGGAACGGACTGAAGCGCCTGCGCAAGGACAACACCGGCTATGATCTGAAACAGTTGCTGATCGGGGCCGAGGGCACGCTTGGCGTGGTGACGGCGGCGGCGCTCAAGCTCTATCCGGTGATGGCCTCGCGGGCGGTGGCGATGATCGGCGTCGAAAGCCCCGATGCCGCTCTCAGCCTTCTGGTCCGCGCCAAGGACGAGACCGGCGGCGCGGTGGAGGCGTTCGAGCTGATGGGCCGCCTGGGCGTCGCTTTCGCCTTGCGGAATATCGCCGGAACCCGCGATCCGTTGGCGCAGGTCCATGCCTGGTATGTGCTGGCCGAATTCTCCTCCGGCGAGCCCGGTTCGGCCGAAGCCGCCATGGAAAGGTTTCTGGCGTCGGGCCTTGAGGATGGCCTGATCGGCGACGCGGTGGTCGCCCAGACGCAGACCCAGGCCAAGGCGCTGTGGGCGATCCGCGAAAACCAGTCGCCGGCCCAGAAGCCCGAGGGCGCGACCTGGAAACACGACGTCTCCGTGCCGGTCAGCCAGGTCGCCGCGTTCCTGAGCCAGGCCGACGCCGCCATGCGGGCCTTCGCGCCCGGCTGCCGCATCGCCGCCTTCGGTCACATGGGCGACGGCAACATCCACTACGATGTCCTGCGCGGCGAGGGCGGGTCAGACACCGAGCATGCCGCGCGGCGCGACGCGGGCTCGCGCATCGTCCACGATATCGTGGCGTCCCTGGGCGGATCGATCAGCGCCGAGCACGGCCTGGGATCGATGAAGACCGAGGAGGCCCGCCGCTACAAATCGCCGGTTGAGATCGAAGCCCTTGCAGCCATCCGCAAGGCGCTCGACCCGAAGCGGATCATGAACCCCAGGGTCTTGTTCTAGAGGGCTTGGCGGGGGCCCCGGCGGGGCCTAAGCATCGCCGCGATGCTGATCGTCCTCTCCCCGGCCAAGGCGCTCGACTTCACCGCGCCGCCGCCATTGGTCGGCGTGACGGCGCCGGAGCTTTCCGACCAGACGGCCGAACTCGCCAAGGTCGCCAGGAAGCTGCGGGTCAGCGACCTGAAGCGGATGATGTCGCTCTCCGACGCCCTGGCGAAGCTCAACCGCGAGCGCTTCCAGGCTTTCCAGCCCGACAGCGAGGACGGCCTGCAGGCGGCGTTCGCGTTCAATGGCGATGTCTACCGGGGCTTGAACGCGCGCGACCTCGACCGCAAGGCGCTGGCCTGGGCGCAGGATCACCTGCGGATCCTGTCGGGGCTCTATGGCGTGCTGCGCCCGCTCGACGCCATCCAGCCCTACCGGCTGGAGATGGGTGTGCGGATCAAGACCCGGCGCGGCCAGAGCCTCTACGATTTCTGGGGTCCGCGCCTGGCCCAGGCGCTGGACGCCGCACTCGTCGGGCACCAGGAGCGCGCGGTCGTCAACTGCGCCAGCCAGGAATATTTCGCAGCGGTCGATCGCGCCGCGCTGAAAGCTCCCGTGATCGCCTGCCGGTTCCTTGAGGAAAAGCACGGCGAGGCGCGGATCATGTCGTTCTTCGCCAAGACGGCGCGCGGCATGCTGGCCCGTTACGCCATCGACAATCGCCTCGAGCGCGTCGGCGACCTGCGGGCTTTCGACCGCGAGGGCTACCGGTACGTGGCCGGCCTTTCGACCGACACTGAGTTCACGTTTGCCCGGCCGCAGCCGCCGCCGGTCGCCCAATCCCGCGCCGACGCGCGCGCGAAGATCAAAGAGGAGGCCTGAGCATGGCCGTCGACTATCATCTCGAAGGCCAGGTGGCGGTGATCACCGGTTCCACCTCCGGCATCGGCCAGGCGCTGGCCACGGCCTTGGCCGAGCAAGGCGTCAACGTGGTGCTCAATGGCTTCGGCGACCCGGCGAAGATCGAGGCCGACCGGCTGGCGATCCAGCAGAAGACCAACGCCGCCGTCCGCTACCACGCCGCCGATATGACCAGGCCGGCGGAGATCGCCGACCTGATAGCCTATGCTCACAAGGAGTTCGGTCGGCTCGACATCCTGGTCAACAACGCCGGCATCCAGCATGTCGAAGCCGTCGAGACCTATCCCGAGGAAAAGTGGGACGCCCTGATCGCGGTGATCCTGTCATCGACCTTCCACGCCACCAAGGCGGCGATCCCGATCATGAAGGCCCAGGGGCGCGGCCGGATCGTCAACATCGCCTCGGCCCACGGCCTGGTCGCCTCGGCGTTC
>JANXXA010000326.1 GCA_025350885.1 Phenylobacterium sp. | reverse complement strand
ACCAGCCCCGGTCATGCTCCAGGCCCTCCGCGCCGACGTGGGTCTTCAGCTCGTTGACGGCGTCCTCCAGCATCTGCTGGTAGAGCTCGACTCCGATCTCGCGGATGTGGCCGGACTGTTCCTCGCCCAGCAGGTTGCCGCCGCCGCGGATATCCAGGTCGTGGCTGGCCAGCTGGAAGCCGGCGCCCAGGCTGTCCAGCGACTGCAGCACCTTCAGGCGCTTTTCGGCCGACAACGTGATCTGCTTGTCCGCCGGCGTGGTCAGATAGGCATAAGCCCGGCTCTTGGCCCGGCCGACCCGGCCCCGCAGCTGATAGAGCTGGGACAGGCCGAACATGTCGGCGCGATGGATGATCAAGGTGTTGGCGGTGGGGATATCCAGCCCGCTCTCGACGATCGTCGTCGACAGCAGCACATCGTACTGCCCGTCGTAGAAGGCGCTCATCACCTCCTCCAGCTGGGTCGGCGCCATCTGTCCGTGGCCGACCAGGAACTTCACCTCCGGGACCTGGGTGCGCAGGAACCGCTCCAGCTCGGGCAGGTCGGCGATGCGCGGGGCGACATAATAAGCCTGACCGCCCCGGTACTTCTCGCGCAACAGCGCCTCGCGGACCACCACCGGGTCCCACGGCGTGACGTAGGTGCGCACCGCCAGCCGGTCGACCGGCGGGGTGGCGATGATCGACATCTCGCGCAGGCCCGACAGCGACATCTGCAGGGTCCGCGGGATCGGGGTGGCGGTCAAGGTCAGCATGTGCACGTCGGCGCGCAGCTCCTTGAGCTTCTCCTTGTGCTTGACGCCGAAGTGCTGCTCCTCGTCGACGATCACCAGGCCCAGGTCGCGGAAGCCCACCTGCTTGGACAGCACCGCATGGGTGCCGATGATGATCTCGATCTCGCCGTTCTTCAGCGCCTCGCGGGTCTCGGCGGCTTCGCGTGCCGGAACCAGGCGCGACAGACGCCGCACCTTCACCGGCCAGCCGTCGAACCGCTCGGTGAAGGTCTTGTAGTGCTGGCGCGCCAGCAGGGTGGTGGGCGCGACCACAGCCACCTGCTGGCCGCTCATGGCCACCACGAAGGCCGCGCGCAATGCTACCTCGGTCTTGCCGAAGCCCACGTCGCCGCAGATCAGCCGGTCCATCGGCTTGCCCGCCGCCAGGTCCTCCAGCACGTCGCCGATGGCGGTGAGCTGGTCCTCGGTTTCCTCGTAGGGGAAGCGGGCGCAGAATTCGTCGAACACCCCGTGCGGCGGGTCGATGGGGTCGGTGATGCGGGTGGCGCGCTCGGCGGCGATGCGGATCAGACCCTCGGCCATCTCGCGCAGCCGTTGTTTGGCGCGGGCCTTGCGGGCCTGCCAGGCCGCGCCGCCCAGGCGGTCCAGCATCACGCCGTCGGTCTCCGCACCGTAGCGCGTCAGCAGGTCGATGTTCTCCACCGGCAGATAAAGCTTGGACTCCCCGCCATACTGGATCTCCAGGCAGTCGTGCGGCGCCCCCTGCACCTCCAGCGTCTTCAACCCGTCATAGCGGCCGATCCCGTGATCGATGTGGACCACCAGGTCGCCAGGCGTCAGCGACGAGGCTTCGGCCAGGAAGTTCGACGCGCGGCGTCGTCGCCTGGGTCGCGCCAGCCGGTCGCCCAGGATGTCGGTCTCGGAAATCACCGCCAGGGTCTCGGTCTCGAACCCGGCTTCCAGCGGCAGCACGACCCGCTGCGGTGTCCGGGGGTTGGCCGCCCGCGCCGCGTCCCAATAGGCGGCATAGGGCGCCTCGTTCAGCCCGTGGTCGGCGAGCATCGCACCCAGTCGCTCTGACGAGCCTTCCGACCACGATGCGAACAGGACCCGCTTGCCCCCGGCGGCGAGCGTCGTGGCGTGGTTGGCCGTGGCCTCGAAGAGGTTGACGCTGTCCTTGTGCCGCTCGGCTGCGAAACTGCGACCGGCGCGGGCCCCCATGTCGATGACCGTGTCGCCGGGCGCCTCCTGGAACGCCGAGAACCGCCGCGTGGCGCGCCGGGCCAGCAGCCCCTGCCATTCCTCAGCCGTCAGATACAGCCGGTCGGGCGCCAGGGGACGATACTGCGCCTTGCGGTCGGCCGTGGCGCGGGCGTCATAGGCATCGTTGATCAGGGCCAGCCGCTCATCGCGGGCCTCGCGCGACAGGTGGTCCAGGGCGATGAGGGCGCTGTCGGGCAGATAGTCGAACAGGCTCGCCATCGCCGGGTAGAACAGCGGCAGCCAGTGCTCCATCCCGGCCCGGCGGCCGCCTTCCGAGACGGTGGCGTAGAGCGGGTCGTCGCCGGCCGCGCCGAACGCCTCCAGGTAGCCGCTGCGGAACCGGGCGATGGCGTCCCTGTCGAGCAGGGCCTCGCTGACCGGCAGCAGGCTGATATCCTTCAACTGACGGGTCGAGCGCTGGGTCTCGGGATCGAAGGCGCGGATGGATTCCAGGGTGTCGCCGAACAGGTCCAGGCGCACCGGCTCATCGGCCGACGGCGGGAAGACGTCGATCACCCCGCCCCGGATAGCGAACTCACCCCGCTCGGACACGGTGGACGCCCGCTGATAGCCGTTGATGGCGAAATAGGCCTCCAAGTCGGCGATCTCGACCGCATTGCCGGTGCGCGCGGAATAGCCGGCCCGCTGCAGGACGCTGAGCGGTGGGACGCGCTGGATCAGGGCCGGAACCGAGGTCACCAGCAGCGCCGGCGCCGGCTCGTCGAGGCGCGCGGCTAGACGCGAGAGCGTGGTCATCCGCTGCGCCGCCAGCCCGGCCGACGGCCCGATGCGGTCGTACGGCAGGCAATCCCAGGCCGGGAAGGTGAGGATCTCGATCTGCGGCGCGAAGAACCGGAAGGCGTCGCTGAAGGCCGATATCCGCGCCCCGTCGCGGGCGACGAACACCGACAGTCCCGGTCGCGCGCGCACGATGTCGGCCATCACCAGGGCGTCGAAGCCCTCGGGCGCGCCGATCAGGTCGAGCCCGCCGGGATCGCCGGTGACCCGGCGCAGGTCCGCCGCGGTGGCCGGCCGCGAGCCGTCAGCCGCCACGAACGTCGCCTCGCGCGGCCTGAAAATCCAGCCGGAACGCCTTGATCCGCCGCATGATTTCG
>JANXXA010000311.1 GCA_025350885.1 Phenylobacterium sp. | reverse complement strand
GCGCCGGCGCGGGAGGCTATGTCGCAGAGCTGGATCCCGAGGCGCTGAATGGCACCAACCGCATGCGGCTGTTCGTGTTCCCGGGCGCCGATGGAAGCCAGGCGCGCCTCGTGGCCCTGCTGGACCACCTCGGCAAGGGGGCGTCCGGCGCCGCGGTGCAGAACCTCAACCTGATGCTGGGTCTGGAGGAGGGCGCGGGCCTGTGATCCTGCGCCCCGCGACGCCCGCTGACGCGCAAGCCATCGCCATCGTCCACCGGACCGCCATGCGGGTCTCGCTGAGCTTCCTGCCGGACCTGCACACCGCGGAAGAGGACTTGTGGTTCTTCAGCGAGAAATTCCTGCCCGCCAACGAGACGTGGGTGGCCGACGAGGCCGGGCAGGTGACGGGCTACGTCGGGTTCGACGCCGACTGGATCAACCATCTCTATGTGGCCCCGGATTTCCAGGGGCAGGGGACCGGGCCGCTGCTGCTCGCCAAGGCGATGGCCGACGGGCGTTCGCGGCGCCTCTGGACCTTCCAGCAGAATGCGCGGGCGCGAGAGTTCTATGAGGCTCGCGGTTTCGTCGCGGTCGCGTTCACTGAGGGCGAGGGCAACGAAGAGAAGACCCCCGACGTCTGCTACGAATGGCGCGCGTGAGCGGTCGGCCGGTGTTTTCCCCCGGTACGGGGGAAGTGGCCCGACAGCCGCTTGGCTGGAGGGTCGATGGGGGAGGTCGAGGATCGAAGATCACTTCCCCCATTGTCGCCCGCGCTTCGCGCATTGGCGACATTTCCCCCGTTCCGGGGGAAGACAGGTCGACCCCCATAGTTGCGGGGCTTGTAACCGAAGGCCGATCCGGGGCGTAATCAGGTCATGAGCACGCTTAGCCTTTCCCGCCGCAACTTCCTGATGGCCACGGCCTTTGCCAGCGCCGTCCCCGGTCTGGCGCTGGCCGCCACCGACCCCTACGCCACCTCGCCCTTCCGCAGGCTCGCCGACGGCGACTGGAAGAAGCGCCTGCCCGACGCCGCCTATGAGGTGTTGCGCCACGAGGACACCGAGCGTCCCGGGTCGAGCCCGCTGCTGGGCGAGCACCGCAAGGGCGCGTTCGCCTGCCTGGGCTGCGGCCTGGCGCTGTTCAAGTCGGAGTGGAAATTCGAGAGCGGCACCGGCTGGCCCAGCTTCTACACCGCCATCCCCGGCGCGCTGGCCAAGAAGACCGACCTCAGGATCGGCATTCCCCGCAACGAATATCACTGCGCCCAATGCCTGGGACACCAGGGCCACGTCTTCGACGACGGGCCCCGGCCCACCGGCCTGCGCTATTGCAACAACGGCGTCGCGCTGAAGTTCGTCCCCGCCTGACCTTCGCCGGCGACTACAGTTTCCGGCCGGGCTTGGCTGGCGGCGCGGGGGCCTGCGGCGCATCGCCTTCGTCGCGCTGGTGGATTGCGCCGGAGCCCGAGATGTTGCTGTCCAGGCTGGCGGGGTGGGTGAGCAGGGTGATGTCACCAGATCCGGAGATCTCCAGCCGGGCCTTGCCGGTCGGGGCCAGCGTCGCCCCGCCGGAGCCGCTGATCCGCACCTGCGCGTCGTTCACCTTCAACCCCGAGAGGTCGGTGTCGGCCGAGCCGGAAACCACCAGGTCCACCGCGCGTGCCTCGCCCTTGGCGCTGACGTCCGTCGAGCCGGAGAGGTCCAGACTGAGACTGTCCTGCCGGTAGTCGATGATGGCGAGGTCGCCGGACCCGCGCAGGTTGAAGCGGCGGACGGCCGGCGCCGTCATCACGATGGTGAGGTCCCCCCAATGACGGTGCCGGCCAGAAAACGTGAGGGTTCCGTTACGCAATTCCAGGGCGTCGACGGCGCGCCGGGACCCGGTGACGATCAGCTTCCCGGGGCCGGGGGCCTGGGTGTAGGTGATGTCGGCCGGCACATCGACCTCCAGCGTCTCGCCGCCGGTCCAGGCCAGCTCGCGCGTCGCCCGCGGGCCGGTTTCGCCGTCCCAGCGGAAGCCATGGTGGCCGAAGCGATTGCCGTCCGCCGCCCAGTTTCCGCTCGCCCAGTTTCCGCTGGCCCACGGACCCCAGCGACCCCAGGCGCCGTCGCTCAGCGCCTCGGGTCCGCCGATGGCCACGGCGGTGGACAGGGTGACGATCGAGACCAGGAAACCGGTCACGGCGATCAGTGCGAGTACGCGAATCATCACACGCCTCCCAGGTTTTGCGATTCAAGGGCCGGCTTCAGCAGCCGGTAGTGCAGACGCCCGTACCAGACCAGGGCGTTGACCAGACCGATCGAGACAATGGCCAGCACCGCGCCGGCCGAAGTCGCCCCGGTCATCAGCCCCAGGCCCGCCAGCAGCGCTGCGGCGGGGCCGCCGGGCATGCCGGTGAACGGGCCGGCGGCGAACACCACCCCGCCGGCGAAGAACACCGCGATCACCGCCACGCCGATGCCGAAGATCGCGCCGCCGACGCCCATCAGGATCGGCAGCAGCACCAGGATGTCGAGCGCGCCCAGGCCCAGCACCGCGAAGATCGCCGAGGCGCCGGCCGAGGGGCTGCGCTCCTCCTCCCAGCGCTTCAGGCCCGCCTCGGCGCGCAGTTCGCGGGCCAGCCGGCCGGGATCGCCCAGCGCCGCGGCCACATCGGCCTCGCTGCGGCCGGCGGATTCGCCCTCGTTGAAGTGGGTCTCGTAGTCCGCGACGATGTCGGCCTGGGCTGACGGGGGCAGGCCGCGAAGACCCTCCCGCAGCCGGGCCATGAACGCCTGACGGGTCATTTCGCCCCTCCAAGAATGGATTGCACCGCTCCGGAGAACGACTTCCAGGCGGATTTCTGTGACGTGAAGCTGGCCTTGCCGACCTCGGTCAGGCGGTAATATTTGCGCGACGGACCGGACGAGGACTCCACCAGATAGGTCTCCACCAGCCGGTCGGTCTGCAGGCGGCGCATCAGCGGATAGATGGTGCCTTCGCCCATGCCGATCGAGTCGGAGAGGCGGCTGGCGATCTCATAGGCGTAGCTGTCATGCTGCGAGAGCAGGGCCAGCACGCAGAGTTCGAGCGCCCCCTTCTTCAGCTGGATTTCGATGGCTTCCGGCACGTCGGCGCCTCCTTGCGAGCCCATGACCTATCGCAAGGTAGTGGGCATTAAACGTTAGTAAGGTTTCGGCGACGGCGCAGGTCAGCCTGACCCGCGCCAGACGGCGTGGGCGTGCGGATCGGACGGAGGATCGGCCGGTCGGGTCGGCCAGGGGCGGGGCTTACCCACGGGGCGCGGTCGGCGAGCCGGCTTGGTGCTGGGCAGCTGGGGCTGGCCGGCGGCCCACCAGGCGGCGATCTCGGCCAGGGCGGCGCGCTGCACGCCGTCCGGGTCGAGCAGGTCGGCCCTGGCCTCCAGCACGTGAGACAGGTCCTTCAGGCGGATGCCGAGCGACTGGTCGCAGACTTCGAGGTCAGCCTCGTCCTCGTGGTCGGCTTCGCAAAGGACGAGCGCGCGTTCGGGGCGCGCGCCGTTGGCCGGTCGCGGCGCGCTGGCCTGGGTTTCACGCTCGACGACCTCGCGCGCCTCGCGCCGCAGGTCCCGCGCCATCCGGGCTTCCAGGGCCACGGTCAGGCGTTACCCCCGGGCCAGCCGGTCAAACACCAGGCCGGCCCTGTCCTTTT
>JANXXA010000309.1 GCA_025350885.1 Phenylobacterium sp. | reverse complement strand
CTTCGTGGCGCCAAATGGAAGCGGGGGCGGAAAACTGAGCTGCCAGCTCTACCAGCGCTCGGCCGACGTGTTCCTGGGCGTGCCGTTCAATATCGCCAGCTATGCCCTGCTGACCCTGATGATGGCGCAGGTCACCGGCCTTGAGCCCGGCGAGTTTATCCACACCCTGGGCGACGCCCACCTCTACCTGAACCACCTGGATCAGGCGCGCCAACAGCTTGAGCGGGAGCCTTTGCCGCTGGCCCGGATGAAGCTCGCTGACAAACGCGACCTGTTCGCCTTCGACCTCGACGACTTCAAGCTGGAGGGCTACCGCAGCCACCCCGCCATCCCGGCGCCCATCGCGGTTTAGGTCCGTATGGTGGTAAGCCCTGATCGATGCCCACCATCACCCTCACCGCCGGACCCATCGCCCGCGCCCGCAACGGCGTCATCGGCAGGGACGGAACCCTGCCCTGGCGGCTGAAGACCGACCTGGCCAACTTTCGCGCCGTGACCATGGGCAAGCCGGTGATCATGGGCCGCAAGACCTGGGACAGTCTGCCGAAGAAGCCGCTGGTCGGGCGCACCAACATCGTGCTGTCGCGCGACGGGTCCTTTGAGCCAGCCGGCTGCGTGGTCTGCGAGGACTTCACCGAGGCCGTCGCCATCGCCCGTGAACAGGCTGAAGAGGACGGCGCGCGCGAGGTCTGCGTGATCGGCGGCGCCTCGCTGTTCGCGCTCGCCCTGGCCAAGGCCGGCCGCATCTACCTCACCGAGATCGACGCCGAGATCGACGGCGACGTGACCCTGGCCCCCATCGACGAGGGCCGCTGGACCGAAGTTTCCGCCAAAGCGTATCCGGCCGGCGACGGCGACGACTATCCGTTTACGGTGCGAGTGCTGGAACGGCGCTGATCAGTCCGCTTCGCCGACCGGCTCGGTCATCGCCTGGACCCAGGTAAAGGGATTGGCCTTCGGAAACCGCTTGATCGTCAGGCGGGTTTCTCGGGCCGCACGCAGGCGCGAGACCCGATAAGCGTCGGTTAGCAATGCGTCGAGCTCGGGTTTCAGGCTCGGGTTTTGCCGAACCAATCGCTCCGCTTCACGCCGCTGTTCGAGGATCGTGAAAGTCCAGCTCCGGCTGCGGCGGTCGGGTTGTTCGCGCCATTTCAAAAGATGGGTCAGAAGGAGGATGAGGTGGCTTCTAAGTTCGCTCTGCTGCTGCCGCCCCATACCTTCCACCTCTTCGAGCAGGTTCTCCCAGTCGATCTCATTGACGCTGCGTCGGCGTAGCGCGTCGGCCTGATCCTGGGTCCAGGCGAAGAAGTCGCGGTCGTAGAGCTTGGTCATAGGGCTGGCCTCGGGCCGGTCATCAGCGACATAGTGCCAGAAAACAAGCGAGAGGGAAAAACCATGGACATCCAGCTGGTCGCCGAGGGCTTCGAATTTCCCGAGGGTCCGATCGCCATGGGCGACGGCTCGATCATCCTGACGGAGATCAAGGGCCAGCGGCTGACCCGGGTCACGCCCGATGGCGCCAAGACCACCCTGGTGGAGACCGGCGGCGGCCCCAACGGCGCGGCCATCGGTCCGGACGGCGCGATCTATATCACCAACAATGGCGGCGCGTTCGAGTGGCTAGACAACCAGGGCCTCTGCATCCCCGGCCCGACGCCGGCCAGCCACACCGGCGGCGCGATCCAGCGTTTCGACCTGGCCAGCGGCCGGCTCACCACCCTCTATGACGCCTGCGAGGGCCGCCGGCTGATCGGGCCCAACGACCTGGTGTTCGACCGCCAGGGCGGCTTCTGGTTCACCGATCACGGCTGCTCGACGCCGGAAGGCCGCAAGTTCGGCGGGCTCTACTATGCCAGGATCGACGGCAGCCACATCAGCCGCCAGCGCGACCACCTGATCTCGCCCAACGGCGTGGGCCTGTCGCCCGACGAGACCGTCGCCTATGTCGCCGACACCCAGCTGGGCCGCCTGTGGGCCTTCGATATCGCCGCCCCCGGCGTGCTGGGTCCCGCGCCCGGCTTCGCGCCGGGCCGGGTGATCTGCAATCTGCCCGGCTACCAGCTGCTCGACTCGCTGGCGGTGGAGGCCGGCGGCAAAGTCTGCGTCGCCACCATCATCAACGGCGGGATCACCGCCTTCGACCCTGATGGCTCGACCGAGCACTTTCCGGTTCCCGACCTGATCTGCACCAATATCGTCTTCGGTGGCGCCGACATGCGGGACGCCTGGATCACCGCCTCCTCCACCGGCAAGCTCTACAAGGTTCGCTGGCCCCGCCCCGGCCTCAAGCTCAACTTCAACGGCTGAGCGCCAGTCGCCCGGCACACGGTTTCGCAACCTTGACCCGCTAGCCTCGGCAACTGGAAGGCGTGAACCCCGCGAGTGACGGGGGGCGCCGGTGGGATGTCGAGGATGAAGACCATGGGCAGACTAGCCGCCGCCGTCTGCGCGGCCCTGGCGTTGACGGCCGGCCGGGCCGAGGCCGCGACCTGGATCGTCACCTACATCTCGGCGGGCGGCGCGCCGTTCGCCGCCAATCTGACAGTGCAGACCGCCGATACGGTCGATGCCGTCGGCGGCTTCGACATCACCGGGGTGACCGGCGCCGTCGATGGCGACACGGTTACCGGCCTGATCCTGAACCCGGGCCAGCCCTTCGCGCACCTGTCCGCCGACGGCCTGTTCATCTACGACAATGTGCTGTTTCCGACCGAGGCGCCGGTGTTCTCCAACCCGGGCCTGTTCTTCTCCGGGGCCTCGGGGAGCGAATACAATCTGTTCTCCGACAACACCTCGACCTACGAACTCTATCGCGCCCGCAGCGGCACTGGCTACCTCGCCCATTCGCGGGGCGCGGTAACCCTGGCGCGGGCCAGCCTGATCTCGACACTTGGGGCTGGCGGCGGGGCCGTGCCGGAACCGGCGACCTGGGCGCTGACCATCGTGGGGCTCGGCGCGGTCGGGGCCA
This sequence comes from Phenylobacterium sp., assembly GCA_025350885.1. Classification (GTDB taxonomy): domain Bacteria; phylum Pseudomonadota; class Alphaproteobacteria; order Caulobacterales; family Caulobacteraceae; genus Phenylobacterium. The sequence continues at coordinate 2,390 of JANXXA010000309.1, read as the reverse complement.
CGATGCGCCGGCGCCGCAGACTGGCCGCGGCCTGAGCGGCGTCTCTTAAACGGCGTTGCCGATCGGTTCGGCGCTGGCCGGATCGGTCAGCTGAGCGCCGGTGCGCACGGCCGGGGTGTCGTCGTCCTCGCCCAGGCCCTGGTGGAAGTCCTGCAGGATGTCGAACAGCTCGCTCAGCTCGGCCTTCAGCGGCCGACCCTTGGGGAACCGGTAGCGCCAGAAGCTGGCGATATGGCTGACCATGCCGGTGCGTTCGCCCAGTGTGATGAACATCTCCGGCGACCTCAGGAGGAAATCTCGAAAGGCCATCGGATTGCCGGCCTGGGTCAACTCCGCGAAGGCGTCGTCATAGACCTGCAGGATCACCCGGACCCTGCGGACCTGGGCCAGGATCGCCTGGTTCACCCGCGCGCCCACGTCCTTCACCTGGCTCAGCAGTTCGGCGTCTCGGGGACCCACCAGCTTGATTTCCCCAAGCTCGGAAATCACCACCCGAAGTTCGGGCCACAGGCTGTTCAGCACCCATTTGTAGTAGAGGAAGCCCTTCCAGCTGAAGATCCCCTCGCGGAAATTCTCGCCCTCCAGGCCCAGTGTCAGGCGCAGCGGCTCGAGCCGCGTGTCGTCCTGGCCTGACAGCAGCAGGCTCACCAGCTTGGAGATGTTGCCGCTCGCCCCGCCGGCCCCGCCGCTGCCGCCATAGGCCAGATCGACCAGCTTGGAGATCTCGCCGGAGACAAAGCGCTGCATGCGCTCCAGATCCGGCGCGGAAATCGCGAAATAGCAGTTGGCGATCTTGAAATCGCGCCGCTTCAGATGCTCGCGCAGCAGGAACGGGTCGAGCGAGGGCAGTTCGTCCAGCGCTTCCAAGAGCGCGATATCACGCGCCTCGTCGTCCCGGCCGCCGCGCAGCTGATAGAGCAGTTCCTGCCAACCCCGCTGGCCGACGAACATCGAGCGGCCGCCCAGGCTCAGGTCCGTCCGTTCGAAGGGAATGATCACCTTCGTCGAGATCCGCCGGGCCTGTTCGAAGATGTATCGCTCGTCGCTGCGCACGCGGTGCTTGATGATCACCGCGCCGTTCAGTGAGGCGGCCTTGAAGAACGGGGCGCTATCGTATTCCGGATCGCTGGACTGCTGGCTGGCGACCGCGGCGAGGTTGAGCACGCGGCTGGTCGAAGCGGTCTTTTCGAGGCCGCTCAGGCTTCGAAACGACCGGTCTTGCGCGCGCCCTGCCAATCGAACCTCCAGTAACGGCGCCGTTCTGGCTCCGAGCCGCGACGGACGGTGCGCGGGCGAACCTGACGGCCACGCCATGGCCCATTGCTCAGCGCCTTCCAGAGGCAGCTTATCGACCGCAAGCTCTACAATTACGTTAAGGCGCCTGGTGCGTGGAAATCGGGTTCGACGAACTGGTTTGACCAGTCAGACCGAACAAGGTCATCCGAGCGCAGCCGTTGCGCACGGACCGGCTTCCCCTTGCCGTCATTCCGCGCGAAGAATGGCTGAACGGCCGTCACGCTTGACGGCCCCACACTCTCGACGGCCTGCAAGGAGGACCCGCGCCATGGACGACGGATCGATCGACGTGAAACGCGCGGCCCGCGACGCCGCCTACGCCATGCCCCTGGCCGACATCAATCCGGCCGATCCGGAGCTGTTCCGCACCGACACCTGGGGGCCCTATTTCGAGCGCCTGCGCGCCGAGGATCCGGTCCACTGGGCGGTGTCGCCGGAGGAGGATGTCGGCGGCTACTGGTCGATCATGAAGTTCAACGACATCATGGCGGTGGATAGCGACCACCTGCGGTTCTCGTCCGAACCGACCATCGTGCTGCCCGACCCGGCGGAAGACTTCACCCTGCCGATGTTCATCGCCATGGACTCGCCCAAGCACGACGTGCAGCGCAAGACGGTCAGCCCGATCGTCGCGCCGAACCACCTCGCCTACCTGGAGCCGATCATCCGCGAGCGGGCGGGGACGATCCTCGACGCCTGCCCGATCGGCGAGGCGTTCGACTGGGTCGACAAGGTTTCGATCGAACTCACCACCATGACGCTGGCGACGCTGTTCGACTTCCCTTGGGAGGACCGGCGCAAGCTGACCCGGTGGTCGGACGTGGCCACCGCCTCGCCGGACAGTGGCGTCTTCAGCTCCACCGACCCGGAGATCGCCGAGAACGAGCGCCGCGCCGAGTTGTTCGAATGCGTCGACTACTTCATGCGCCTGTGGAACGAGCGCGTGAACGCACCGCCCAAGGGCGACCTGATCTCCATGCTGGCCCATGGCGAGGCCACCCGCGACATGGACCGGATGGAGTACCTGGGGAACCTGATCCTGCTGATCGTCGGCGGCAACGACACCACCCGCAACACCATCAGCGGCAGCATCC
>JANXXA010000306.1 GCA_025350885.1 Phenylobacterium sp. | reverse complement strand
GGTGCGGCAGACGACGCGCAAGGGGCAGCCACCGTCCCGCGGATAATCGCGTTCCGCACCCGCAACGTGCACGAGGCGTACCGCGTACTTGCGGCCAAGGGGGTGCGCTTCACCCGTGACGTCTACACGCCGCAAGAAGCACTGGGCATCGTCGGAACCGTCTGCTGCTATGACCCCAACGGCAACATCATCGAATTGATCGAGCTGGAACCGGGCGTCCGGCATTCGCGCGCCAACGAAGCCCTGGCGACGACCTCGCATGGATGACCTTGCCCCCGCCGGTTGTGACTGCCACGGCGCCATCCTCGCGGAACCGAGAAAAGCGCCACACTCCCAGGCCATGACCGGAGCCGAGCTGAAGGCTCTCTTCGAGCAGGTCTCCAACTGGGACCGCTGGGGCGCGGATGACGAGCGCGGCGCCTTGAACCACATTGGAGCCGCGGAGGTAGCGCGCGGGGCCGCCTTGGTTCGCGAGGGCCGCACGGTCAGCCTGTCACGGAACTTCCCGACCCAGCCCGGGCCAGAAAACCCCTGGCCCGCGCAACACCACATGGTTATCGCCGGTGACGACCCGTGCGTTCCCGGCGTGGACGGCCTGGAGGTGTCCACAGACTACATCGGCATCGCATTCCACGGCATGGCATCGAGCCACATCGATGCGCTCTGCCATGTTTTCGCGCAGGGGCGGATGTACAATGGCCACCCGGCGACCGACGTCAAAAGCACCGGTGCGCGCCGCAACACCATCATGGCCGCCAAGGACGGGATCGTCGGGCGCGGAGTTCTGCTGGATGTTCCCCGGGCCCAAGGAATTGCATTTGTCGATGCAGAGCACATGGTTACGGTCGATGAGTTGATGGCGGCTGAGCGCGCACTCGATGTCACCGTCGGCAAGGGGGACCTGTTGATCGTCCGGCTGGGGCGAGACGTTCGGCGGGCTGAATTCAATGACCAAGCGGTGCCCGGCCTGGACCCGCGGGTCGCCGCCTGGCTGCATGAACGACAGGTCGCGGTTCTCGGGGGCGATGGCGTGCATGACCCCATTCCGTCGGGTGTCGTTCACCGTGACTGGGCAATGCCGATCCATATGCTGGGGCTGGCGGCGATGGGTCTGCACCTGATGGACAACCTCGACCTGGAGCCGCTGGCGCAGACTTGCGCGGAGTTTGGGCGCTGGGAATTTCAGCTGGTGGCCGCGCCATTGCGGATAGAGGGCGGCACGGGCTCGCCACTGAATCCTATCGCGATCTTCTGAGGAACTTGCTGATGACCAATGGGATCAGTCGTCCGACGTTACATAACAAACGTTATGTCGATACGACGAAGGAGGTTGAGCTATGAAGTTCGACGTATTCTGCGAAATCCAGCGCGCTTTTCCGTGGGACGGCAGGGACGAGGCGAGTCTGTTCCACGAGATCCTCTCGCAGGCGAAGGCGGCGGAGGCGGCGGGGTTCGATATCTGGTGGCAGGTGGAACACCATGGCGCGCCAGAGTTTAGCTACTCCTCGGCGCCGGAAATCGTGCTTACGGCAATCGCCATGATCACGGAGCGATTGCGGGTGGGCCATGCCGGCGTGCTGGCGCCCTTCCGGATCAACGCCCCGCTGCGGGTCGCCGAGCGCGCCGCCACCTTGGACGTCCTGTCGAAGGGCCGCTTCGAGCTTGGCTTGGCGAAGTCGGGGGGCAAGGAGTGGGAGACGTTTGGCGTCAATCCAGAGACCGCTCGCGAGCAGGTCCGCGACGCGATGCGGATGATTCCGCGCATGTGGACCGAACCGGAGTTTTCCTGGAAGTCCGCCGACTACGAGGTGCCGCCGCGGGAGGTCGTGCCCAAGCCCGTGCAATCGCCCCATCCAAGACTCTGGCAGACCTGCGGCAGCCCCGACAGTTTCTACATGGCCGGCGAACTCGGAGTCGGCGCGCTCGGCACGACATTGCTCAGCCCAGTGGCGTTTCTTGGCCAAATGCTCAAGGAACACGACCGAGGGCTCGCGGATTGTGCGTCACCGGCCGGGAAGACAGTCAACGCCCAGAAGGGTGTCTTCACCTTCGTGCACGTGGCTGAGAGTCGCGAGGCGGCAATAGCCAACGGCGCAGCCTGGTCGGCCCTTTGGTACGTCAATGCCGCGCCGGTTGTGTTCAAGGTGCCCCGGCGCATCTGGTACGACATGATCAAGGCGGGCCTGCACCCTAACTCGGCGCGCGACACCGCAGCCGTCGCAGGCCTTGACCCCAACGAAGTCGAAATCCAGCCCAATGATCCAGAGGTCGTGAAGGTCCTGAAGCGTATGGCGCAAGGCCAGGAGATCAGCTTCGCGGAAGCACATGACGTGCTGGAGCCCCTGGACAGCGTGGTCATCGGGGACCCCACCCATTGCACCGAGAAGCTGAAGTCATATCAGGCGATCGGCGCGGATCGGATGATGTGCATGATGCAATATGGTTCGATCCCGCATGACGCCGTACTCAGGAGTATTGCGCTCGCGGGCAGGCATCTGATTCCCGCCTTCGCGGCAAAGTCGGAAGGGGTTGCTTGACCCCGAGCCAGGAAACCCGGACCGTATTTCTGCCTCCGCCGCAGGACGCCCGTCGTGTGGGGCGGATCGATTGCGGTCGTAGTGACCGACGGCGACCGCTGGGGGGCTCGGGCATCACGACTTCGCACACCTGTCGCCTCCGATCCGATTTATGAGTCTGACTCTAAGCCTCAGCTTCAGCCGGCGTCCGCTCGGTGTCGACGGCGGCCTGCATGGCTGGCGCGTAGCGTGAGCCGGTCACCGTTGTTGCGTTCACCACCGCGTCGATGCGGGTCACGATCGCATCGGAGAGGCTGACCTGGGCCGCGCCCGCGTTCTCGCGCATATGCTTGGGGCGCGCGGTGCCGGGGATCGACACCAGGGTCGGATCCTTCCGCATCAACCAGGCGAGGCACAGCTGGGCGGGGGTGCAGCCGGCCTCCGACGCCAGGGCCTCGAACTGGGCGAGCAGCCGCAGATTGGCCTCGAAGGCCTCGCCCTGGAAGCGCGGCATGCCGGTGCGGAAGTCGCCGGCCTCGAGCTTGGCCAGGTCGCGCACCCCGCCGGCCAGGAAGCCCCGGCCGACCGGCGAGAAGGCGACGAAGGTCACGCCCAGCTCATGGCAGACGTCGAGGACGGCGATCTCCGGATTGCGGGTCCAGGGAGAATATTCAGTCTGCAGGGCGGCGATGGGATGGGTGGCGTGGGCGCGGCGCAGGGCCGGCGCGCCGACCTCGGACAGGCCGATCGCGCGGATCTTGCCCTCGGCGACCAGGTCGGCCAGCGCCCCGACGCTCTCCTCGATGGGCACGCGCCGGTCCCAGCGGTGCAGGTAGTAGAGGTCGATGGTTTCGGTTTTCAGGCGCCGCAGGCTGTCTTCGCAGGTGGCCTTGAGCGCCTCGGGCCGGCCGTTCAGCTCGCGCTTGTCGCCGACGGTCATGCCGCACTTCGATGCGAGGGTGAACCTGTCGCGATGCCCGCCCAGCACCTCGCCGACCAAGGTCTCGTTATGGCCAAGGCCATAGACCGCGGCGGTGTCGAAGAAGGTGTAGCCGGCGTCCAGCGCCCCCAGCAGCACCCGCTCGGCCTGGTCGCGCGACGGCGGCGCGCCATAGGCATGGGAGAGGCTCATGCACCCCAGGCCGATGGCCGAGACTTCGAACGGACCGATACTGC
>JANXXA010000301.1 GCA_025350885.1 Phenylobacterium sp. | reverse complement strand
GCGCCGGCGCTCAGCATCAGCGGCGCGGCCGCCGCGCCGGCGCCCAGGCCGAGACCAGGCCGGTCACGCTGCTGAACGTCAGCTATGACCCCACGCGGGAGCTCTACAAGGACATCAACGCCGCCTTCGCCCAGGCCAAGCCGCTGACCCTGCTGAACGTCAGCTACGACCCGACGCGGGAGCTCTACAAGGAGGTCAACACGGCCTTCGCCAGCTATTGGAAGGGCAAGACCGGCCAGGTGGTGGACATCCGCCAGAGCCACGGCGGCTCCGGCAAACAGGCGCGATCGGTGATCGACGGGTTGCAGGCCGATGTGGTGACCCTGGCGCTGGCCGGCGACATCGACGAGATCGCCGCCCGCGCCAAGCTCTTGCCGGCGAACTGGCAGTCGCGGCTGCCGAACAATTCCACGCCCTACACCTCGACGATCGTGTTCCTGGTGCGCAAGGGCAACCCCTGGAAGATCAAGGACTGGCCGGATCTGGTGAAACCGGGCGTCGGGGTGATCACGCCCAATCCGAAGACCTCCGGCGGCGCGCGCTGGAGCTACCTTGCCGCCTATGCCCATGGCTTGAAGCACGGTGGCGAGGCGGCGGCGCGGGACTATGTCACCCGGCTGTATCGCAACGTGCCGGTGCTCGGCACGGGCGCACGGGATTCGACCACCACCTTTGCCCAGCGGCGCCTGGGCGACGTGCTGCTGTCCTGGGAAAACGAGGCGTTCCTGACCCTCGAGGAGTTCGGGCCGAACTTCGACATCGTCTATCCGTCGAGTTCGATCCTGGCGGAGCCGCCGGTGGCGCTCGTCGACAAGAACGTCGACCGCCACAAGACCCGGCTGATCGCCACCGGCTATCTGAACTTCCTCTACAGCCCCGTGGCGCAGGACATCATCGGCAAGCACCACTTCCGGCCGCGCGAGGCGGCGGCGGTCGGCAAGTACGCGGCGAGCTTCAGACAGATCCCGCTGGTGACCATCGACGACACGTTCGGCGGCTGGAAAAAGGCCCAGGCCGCACACTTCGCCGACGGCGGGGTCTTCGACCAGATCTATAAGCCCGCGTGACGGACCAGGCGCTCCCCCGCCCCGCCACGGACGGCGCGGTCGCTGGAAAGCGGTCGCGAGGGTCTGCGTGGGTGGAGCATTCCATCCTCCCGGGATTTCCCATCGCCATGGGGATCACGCTCGCCTACCTGGGCGCGATCGTCATCCTGCCGCTGATCGCTCTGTCGATCCGGCCCTGGGAGCTGGGGCTGGACGGGGTCTGGCAGGCGCTGACCGCACCGCGGGTGGCCGCGGCTCTGAAGCTCAGTTTCGGCCTCTCGGCCCTGGCCGCCCTGGTCAATGCGCCGCTCGGCATGCTGCTGGCCTGGACCCTGACCCGCTACGAATTTCCCGGCCGGCGCATCCTCGACGCCCTGGTAGACCTGCCCTTCGCCCTGCCGACGGCGGTGGCGGGCATCGCCCTGACCGCGCTCTATGCGCCCACCGGACCGCTGGGCGCACTGGCCGCCAAGATCGGCATCAAGACCGCCTATTCGCCGCTTGGCATCTTCATCGCGCTGATCTTCATCGGCCTGCCGTTCGTGGTCCGCGCGTTGCAGCCGGTGCTGCAGGACCTCGATCACGAGGTGGAGGAGGCGGCGCAGACCCTGGGCGCCAACAGCCTTCAGCGCGCGGTGATGGTGGTGCTGCCGGCGCTGGCCCCATCGCTGGTCTCGGGCGTCAGTCTGGCCTTCGCCCGCGCGGTCGGCGAATATGGTTCGGTGGTCTTCATCGCCGGCAATATGCCGATGCGGACCGAGATCGCCCCGCTGATCATCGTCATCAAGCTCGAGCAGTACGACTATGCGGGCGCCGCGGCGGTCGGCCTGGCGATGGTGGCGATCTCGTTCGGCAGCCTGATCCTGATCAACGGCCTGCAGCTGTTCCTGGCCCGCCGGGGCAAGGCGTGACGGTCGCGGCGCTCCCGATCTCCAAGGTGCGGCTGCCAGGGCTTGCCTTCCTGCTGGTGCTGGCTTCGGCCATCGTCATGGCGCTGCTGGTGCTGATGCCGCTGTTCGTGGTGTTCCATGACGCCTTCTCGAAGGGGCTGGGCAAGTACCTCTCGGCGATCCGTGATCCGGATGCGCTGGCGGCCGTGCGGCTGACCCTGCTGGTCGCGGCGATCGCGGTGCCGCTGAACGCGGTGTTCGGCGTTGCAGCGGCCTGGTGCATCGCCAAGTTCGAGTTCCGCGGCAAGAGCATCCTGCTGACCCTGATCGACCTGCCGTTCTCGGTCTCGCCGGTGATCTCCGGCCTGATCTACGTGCTCATGTTCGGCGCCCA
>JANXXA010000289.1 GCA_025350885.1 Phenylobacterium sp. | reverse complement strand
CCTATGTGAATTCCTGCCTGCACCGGGGCACCCAGCTGCGCACCGAGGGCGGCTGCGTGAAGCAGTTCCGCTGCCCCTTCCACGGCTTCACCTGGAACCTGGACGGCAAGCTCACCGACATCCCCGGCGCCTGGGACTTCCCGCAGATTGACCGGGCGACGTTCGACCTGCCGCAGGCCAAGGTCGGCGTCTGGGGCGGCTTCGTCTTCATCAACTTCGACCCCGACTGCGAGCCGCTGGAAAGCTACCTGGAGATCCTGCCAGATCACTTCGCCGCGTTCGGTCTGGAGGATCGCTACAAGGCCGCCCACGTCGCCAAGATCATGCCGTGCAACTGGAAGCTGGCGATGGAGGCGTTCATCGAGAGCTATCACGTGCCCAGCGCCCACCCCCAGGTGCTGGGCTACTACGGCGACCAGAACACCCAGTATGACGTCTGGCCGGGCGTGCGCCACGTCAACCGCATGATCAGCGTCCAGGGGGTGCCCAGCCCCAGCATGGCCGACCTCGATTCAGAGGTGACCATCCGCCACATCCGCCGCGACGTCCCCTTCTATGGCGGTGCGCCGATCGAGGCTGACGCGCAGGGCTCAGCCCGCGCCAAGCTCGCCCAACGGGCGCGCGAGAAGATCTCGCGGGCCTCCGGCCGCGACCTGTCGGGGCTGTCGGACTCCGAATCGCTGGACCTGATCGAGTACCTGCTGTTTCCCAACATGGTCCCGTGGGGCGGGCAGGCGCTGCCGATCTGCTACCGGTTCCGGCCCTATCGCGATGATCCGGAACGCTCGATCATGGAGATCATGTTCCTGTTCGCCAAGCGTCAGGACGGCAGCCATCCCGAGCCCGCGGCGATCCGCTGGCTGGGTGAGGACGAGCCGTGGTCGGCCGCCCCCGAGCTCGGGTCCGCCGCCATGGTCGCCGACCAGGACACCGAAAACCTCAAGCGCATCCAGCGCGGCCTGCGCGCCTCGAAGAAGCCGGGCGTCACCCTGGCGCGCTATCAGGAAAGCCGCATCCGCCACTACCACGAGACGCTTGACGCCTATATGGCGCGATAGCCAGGCGTCGCGGGGAGGAACCGAATGTCCATGTCGCGCCGTGACGTGCTGGCGACCACCGCCGCGGCCGCAGTGGCGTCGGGGACAAGCGCAGGGGCGGCGGAATGGACCCTGCCCCCGGCCGGCGAGGTCGAGGTCACCGAGCATCTCTGGATCGCCATGCCGGACGGGATCCGGCTCTCGGCCCGGCTGTTCCTGCCTAGAGGCGCCGCAACCCGGCCGGTTCCGGCCGTGCTCGAATACATCCCCTATCGCAAGCGCGACGTCTATCGCGCGCACGACACCGCCTGGGGACGCCAGCTTGCCAGCCGGGGCGTGGCCTATGTGCGTCTCGACGTTCGGGGCTCGGGCGATTCCGAAGGCGTGCTGGTCGACGAGTATGACGCCCCTGAACTGGCCGACGGGGTGGAGGCGATCGCCTGGATCGCGCGCCAGCCCTGGTGTTCCGGCGCCGTGGGTCTGCGCGGCATTTCCTGGGGCGGGATCAACACTTTGCAGATCGCCGCCCTGCGCCCGCCCGCGTTGAAGGCGATCATGGCGATCGGTTGCTCGGACAACCGCTACGCCAACGACGCCCACTATGTCGGCGGCGCCCTGGGCCACACCAATCTGCAATGGGGCGTGGGGTTCAAGACGGTGATGGCCGGACCGCCCGACCCGGCCATCGTCGGTGACCGCTGGGAGGCGATGTGGCGCGCGCGGCTGGAGGCGACGCCGCCGATCATGCAGACCTGGCTCAGTCACCAGACTTTCGACGACTATTGGCGGCGCGGTTCGGTGGCCCTGGACTGGGACGCGATCGCCGTCCCGACCTATGTGGTGGGCGGCTGGCAGGACACCTATTCCAACCCGATCGGGCGGCTGCTCGCCAACCTGAAGGTCCCGCGCAAGGGGTTGATCGGACCTTGGGGCCACACCTACCCCTGGACCGCCGAACCCATGAGCCTGGACTGGACCTTCGAGGAAGTCCGCTGGTGGTCGCAATGGCTGAAGGGCGAGGCGACCGGCATCATGGCCGAGCCGATGCTGCGGGCGTTCATGCCCTACGCCACCTGGACGCAGACCCGGCCGGCCGAAATCCCCGGGCGCTGGATGGCGGAAGCCTCGTGGCCATCGCCAAACATCGCGCCGCGCCCCTTCCATCTGACGCCCACGGGGCTGGCGGACCGACGCGGGGCCAGGGCTGTCGCGCAGGTCGCCGGCGACGATGTGGTCGGTCTGACCAAGCCCGAGTGGCTCGACCGGCCGCCGGTCGAACAGTCGCTGGACGATGCACGCTCCACCACCTTCGACAGCCCGCCGCTCGCCCACGACCTCGAAGTCCTCGGCTATCCGATGGCCCGATTGCGCGTCGGGGCGGATCGTCCGGTCGCCAAGGTCGCCGTGCGCGTCACCGAGGTCACCACCGACGGCCGGTCCTGGCTGGTCAGCTACGGCCTGCGCAACCTCACCCATCGCGATTCCGACCGCGACCCGCAGGCCCTGGAGCCCGGCAAACTCTATGACGTGG
>JANXXA010000272.1 GCA_025350885.1 Phenylobacterium sp. | reverse complement strand
GACGACAACAACACCACCATCGATGGCGAGGCGACCATTGCCGAGACGGGCGACCAGCTGGCCCGCTTCAAGGCGGCCGGCTGGGCGGTGAAGGCCATCGACGGCCACGACTTCGGTAAGATCGCCTTGGCCCTGCGCTGGGCGACCAAGCAGGACAGGCCCACGCTGATCGCCTGCAAGACCAAGATCTCGAAGGGTGCAGGACCCAAGGAAGGCGACCCTCACAGCCACGGCTACACGCTATTCGATCCTGAAATCGCGGCTTCGCGCCAGGCGATGGGCTGGACCGCCGGGCCGTTCACCGTGCCTGAAGAGGTGCTGAAGCCCTGGCGCGCCGCCGGTCGCCGGGGAGGGAAGGTCCGCAAGGCGTGGGAGATGACGCTCTCCGGCTCAAACCTGAAGGCCGACTTCGAGCGCGCCATGGCCGGCGACCTGCCGGCGCATGCGTTTGCGGCCATCGACGCCCACATCGCCAAGGCCGAGGCCGAGAAACCCGCCCTGGCCACCCGCCAGCATTCCGGCGCGGCGCTGGACGCCCTGATCCCGGCGATCCCGGAAATGGTCGGCGGCTCGGCCGACCTGACCGGCTCCAACAACACCATCGTCAAGGGGATGGGGACGTTCGACGCCCCTGACTATGCTGGCCGCTACGTCCACTATGGCGTGCGCGAGTTCGGCATGGCGGCGGCGATGAACGGCATGGCCCTGCATGGCGGCGTGATCCCCTATTCCGGGACCTTCCTGGTGTTCTCCGACTACAGCCGCCCGGCGATCCGCCTGGGCGCGCTGATGGGTGCGCGGGTGATCCACGTGATGACCCACGATTCCATCGGGGTCGGCGAGGACGGCCCGACGCACCAGCCGGTCGAGCATGTCGCGAGCCTGCGCGCGATCCCCAACCTCAACGTCTTCCGCCCCGCCGACGCGGTGGAGACCGCCGAGTGCTGGAAACTGGCGCTGGCGTCGAAGACCGCGCCGTCGCTGATGGCGCTTTCCCGCCAGAAGGTCCCCGCGGTGCGGACTGTCGTGGCGGACGAGAACCTGTCGGCGCGCGGCGCCTACCAGCTGGCCGGCGCGGGCCATCCGGCCCAGGTGACGATCTTTGCGTCGGGGACGGAGGTGTCCGTCGCCATGGCGGCCCGCGAACTTCTGGAGGCTCAGGGCATCGGCGCCCGCGTGGTCTCGACCCCCTGCTGGGAGCTGTTTGACGCCCAGCCCGCCGACTACCGCGCCCGGGTGATCGGCGAAACACCGGTGCGGGTGGCCGTGGAAGCTGGCATTCGCATGGGCTGGGAGAAGTTCATTGGCGAGGACGGCGCCTTCGTCGGCATGACCGGCTTCGGCGCCAGCGCGCTCGCCGAGGTGCTCTACAAGCATTTCGCCATCACCGCCGAGGCGGTCGCCGCGGCGGCCAGGGCCAGGCTTTAAGGTTCTCGCGATAACCCGACGCCGGCGCGGTGATCCATGGCCAGCCGGCCGCGGGGGTTGACTTGCCGCCTGCCGCCCCCAAAAACCCCCGCACTTTATCGAGGAGACATCGCCCCATGACCGTCCGCGTCGCCATCAATGGTTTCGGCCGCATCGGCAGGCTGGTCCTGCGTTCGATCGTCGAACATGGGCGCACCGACATCGAGGTGGTGGCGATCAACGACCTGGGCTCGGTGGAAACCAACGCTCACCTGCTGCGCTACGACAGCGTGCACGGCCGGTTCCCCGGCACGGTTACGGTGGACGGCGACACCCTCGACGTGGGCTCCGGCCCGATCCGGGTCACCGCGATCCGCAATCCGGCCGAGCTGCCGCACAAGGATCTGCGCGTCGATATCGCGCTGGAATGCACCGGCCTGTTCACCACCCGCGAGGCCGCCGCGCAGCATCTGACCGCCGGCGCGAAACGGGTGATCGTCTCGGCGCCGGCTGACGGCGTCGACAAGACCATCGTCTATGGCGTGAACCACCACACGCTGACCGCCGACGACCTGGTGATCTCCAATGCGTCCTGCACCACCAACTGTCTGGCCCCGGTGGCCCGCGTGCTGCAGGATCTGTGCGGCATCGAGCGTGGCTACATGACCACCATCCATTCTTACACCGGCGACCAGCCGACGCTGGATACGATGCACAAGGACCCCTACCGCGGCCGGGCGGCGGCGATGTCGATGATCCCGACGTCCACCGGCGCGGCCAAGGCGCTGGGCCTGGTGATCCCGGAGCTGAAGGGCAAACTCGACGGCTCGTCGATCCGCGTGCCCACCCCCAACGTCTCGGTGGTCGATCTGACCTTCGTGCCAGGCAAGGCGGTGACGGTCGACGCGATCAACGCCGCCATGCAGGCCGCCGCCGAGACCGGACCGTTGAAGGGGGTGCTGGCGGTGACCCGGGAGCCGCTGGTCTCCATCGACTTCAACCACATCGCCGCGTCCTCGACGGTCGCCCTGCCACAGACCCAGATCGTCGACGGCGGCCTGGGCCGGGTGCTCTCCTGGTACGACAACGAATGGGGCTTCTCGACGCGGATGAGCGACACCGCGCTGGCCATGGCGAAGTTCCTGTAGTGTGCTTGGATCTGAAGTTCGCCTTCTTGATGGATCAGGCTCTGAGCGAACTTCAGATCCAAGAAGCACACTAAGAAATAAAGGCTTGCTAGTGTCCTTATCGATTCCGAAGTTCGACCGCGCCCGCCTCGAACGCCTGCGAACTTCGGAATCGGGACACTAGCCGCCCGATGGCGTTCCGGACCCTCGACCAGGCCGATCTTGCGGGCAAGCGGGTCCTCGTCCGCGTGGACTTCAACGTTCCGATGGAGAACGGCAAGGTCAGCGACGACACCCGGCTGCGCGCCGCTATCCCGACCATCGAGGAACTGCGCAGGGGTGGGGCCAAGGTGATCCTGCTCGCCCACTTCGACCGGCCAAAGGGCAAGCGCGTACCCGCCATGAGCCTGAAGCCGATTGTCGAGCCCCTGGCCAAGGTGCTGGGCGTTCCCGTCGCCTTCGCTGACGACTGTATCGGGCCCCACGCCCGCAGCGCCGTGGCCGCTATGCAGCCCGGCGACGTGCTGCTGCTGGAGAACGTCCGCTTCCACCCCGGCGAGGAGGCCAACGACCGCAGGTTCGCCGACGCCCTGGCGGCCAACGGCGACCTCTATGTCAACGACGCTTTTTCCGCCGCCCATCGGGCCCATGCCTCAACCGAAGCCCTGGCTCACCGCCTGCCGGCCTATGCGGGCGAACAGATGCGGCTGGAGCTGGACGCGCTGGACCGCGCGCTTGGCAACCCCGAGCGACCGGTGCTGGGCATCGTCGGCGGCTCGAAGGTGTCCAGCAAGCTCGACCTGCTGCGCCATCTGGTGACCCGGCTGGACAAGCTGGCGATCGGCGGCGGCATGGCCAACACCTTCCTCTATGCCCAGGGCCACGACGTCGGCGCCTCCTATTGCGAGAAGGAGCTGGCCGAGACCGCCCGCGAGGTGATCCGGCTCGCCGGCCAGAACAACTGCAAGCTGTTCCTGCCGCTGGACATCGTGGTGGCGGAGAAGCTGGCGCCAGGCGCGCCGGCCCGGGTGCGCGACGTGGGCTCGGTGGACGACGACGAACGGATCCTCGACGCGGGGCCGGAGACAGTCGAGCGTCTGTGCCGGGCCATGGCCAACTCCAAGACGTTGATCTGGAACGGACCCCTGGGCGTCTTCGAGATCCCGCCCTTCGACAAGGGAACGCTGGAGGCCGCGCGTTATGCCGCCGAGCTTTGCAAGGCCGGCAAGCTGGTGGCGGTGGCCGGCGGCGGTGATACGGTGGCGGCGCTGAACGCGGCGGGCGTCGTGGACGACTTCACCTTCGTCTCCACGGCCGGCGGCGCGTTTCTTGAATGGATGGAAGGCAAGACGCTGCCCGGCGTGGCCGCCCTCCTGAAGTGACACAGTTTTGGTGCGAGACAGAGCGGTAGGACGATGGCCCGGATCACCCTGAGACAGCTTCTCGATCACGCCGCCGAGCACAGCTATGGCGTGCCGGCCTTCAATATCAACAACATGGAACAGGGTCTGGCGATCCTGGAGGCGGCCGACGCGGTGGACGCGCCGGTGATCATCCAGGCCAGCCGGGGCGCTCGATCTTACGCCAACGACATCGTGCTGAAGCACCTGATCGATGCGCTGGCGGAGATGTACCCGCACATCCCGATCTGCATGCACCAGGACCACGGAAACAACGAAGCGACCTGCGCGACGGCCATCCAGTTCGGCTTCACCAGCGTGATGATGGACGGCTCGCTGAAGGGCGACGGCAAGACGCCAGCCGACTATGACTACAACGTCGCCGTCACCAAGGCGGTGGTCGACATGGCTCACTGGGTCGGCGCCTCCGTCGAGGGCGAGCTCGGCATCCTGGGCAGCCTGGAGACCGGCGAGGGCGAGAAGGAAGACGGCCACGGCTTCGAGGGCAGGCTTGATCACAGCCAGCTCCTGACCGACCCGGACCAGGCGGTGGATTTTGTCAGGACCACCGGGGTCGATGCGCTGGCCATCGCCATGGGCACCAGCCACGGGGCCTACAAGTTCACCCGCAAACCCGATGGCGATGTGCTGGCGATGAATGTGATCGAGGAGATCCACGCGCGCCTGCCCAATACCCACCTGGTGATGCACGGCTCATCCTCGGTGCCGCAGGATCTTCAGGATGTGATCAACAAGTACGGCGGCGAGATGCCCCAGACCTGGGGCGTGCCGGTGGAAGAGATCCAGCGCGGCATCAAGCACGGCGTGCGCAAGATCAACATCGACACCGACAACCGGATGGCCATGACCGGCGCCATCCGCAAAGTGTTCGCCGAAAATCCCGGCGAATTCGACCCGCGCAAATATCTGAAGCCCGCCATGAACGCGATGCGCGCGGTGGTGCGCCAGCGCTTCGAGGAATTCGGCACGGCCGGCTGGGCCAGCCAGATCACCCCCCTGCCGATGACCGCCATGGCCAAACGCTATGCCGCCGGCGAACTGGCCCCGAAGATCGGGGCTGCCAAGGCCGCGGCGGAGTAGGCGTCAGCGCCTGTCCGGCGTCGTCAGCGCCGCGCCATCGTCGGCCACGAAGACCACCAGGATCGACGCCGGCTCCGTGGCGCTGGCGTTCTCGCTGACCACGTGGTGGGCGTCGGGACCTTCGGTCCAGCCTTCGCCGACACTGTAGGTCCTGGCGACCGCCTCCTGGCCCTCGACCTGGCTGCGGATCTGGCCGGTCAGGACGCGGGCATAGAGGAAGGCTGAGCCCGCGTGATGGTGCGGCCCGGACTTCTGGCCTGGCGCGTAGGTCACCGTCAGCACGGTCATGGTCTTTCCGGGCGCGTTGGGCAGGGCGGCGGAAAGCTGTGGCTTGACCGACTGGGCGGCGGCGGGCGTGGCAAGCACAAGGGCCGCAAGGATCAGAAGGTGACGCATGAGTGTCTCCCTACCCTTCGATGTCCGCACCTCGCATCTCTTTCACGAACAGCAGCCCGACCACGAAGGTCACCGCGGCCACCGTCACCGGGTACCAGAGACCATAGTAGATATTGCCGGTGGCCGCGACCATGGCGAAGGCGGTGGTCGGCAGGAACCCGCCGAACCAGCCGTTGCCGACGTGGTAGGGCAGGCTCATCGAGGTGTAGCGGATGCGCGCCGGGAACATCTCCACCAGCGCCGCAGCGATCGGGCCATAGACCATGGTCACATAGACCACCAGCAGCCAGAGAAGGCCCACCAGCGCGGGCTTGTCGATCTTCGCCGGGTCGGCCTTGGCCGGATAGCCGGCGGTCTTCAGCGCCGCGCCCAGGGTCTTGGTCCAGGCGGCCTTCTTCGCCTTCAGGTCGGCGGCCGGCAGCGCTTCGCCCCGGAAGCTCTTGACCTCGACGGCGCCGATACGGACCACGGCCAGGGCTCCCGCCGGCGCGGCCTGGTTGGCGTAGCTGACGCCGGCGTTGGCCAGCGCCGACTTGGCCAGGTCGCAGGACGAGGCGAAGGTTTTCTTGCCCACGGGGTCGAACTGGAAGTTGCAGCCGGCGGGGTCGGCCACGACGGTCACCGGCGAGGCGGCGCTGGCCGCGGCCAGCTGTGGATTGGCCGCCACGGTGATGGCCTTGAAGATCGGGAAATAGGTGAGCACCGCCAGGAGGCAGCCGGCCAGAATGATCGGCTTGCGCCCGATCCTGTCCGACAGCCAGCCGAACACCACGAAGAACGGCGTCGCCAGCAGCAGCGCCACGGCGACCAGCCCGTTGGTCAGCACGCCATCGACCTTGAGCATCTTTTCCAGGAAGAACAGGCTGTAGAACTGGCCGGTGTACCAGACCACCGCCTGGCCGGCGGTGAGACCGGCAAGGGCCAGCAGCACCAGTTTCAGGTTGGGCCAGCGGGCGAAACTCTCGGTCAGCGGGGCCTTTGACGTGGTCCCCTCGTCGACCATCTTCTGGAACACCGGGCTCTCGTTCAGCCGCAGGCGGATCCACAGCGAGACGATCAGCAGCAGCGCCGAGGCGAGGAACGGGATGCGCCAGCCCCAGGCCTTGAAGGCGTCCTCGCCCAGCCGGGTGCGCACCACGATGATCACGATCAGGCTGAGGAACAGGCCCAGGGTCGCCGTGGTCTGGATCCAACTGGTGTAGAGGCCGCGCTTGCCCGGGGGCGCATGCTCGGCGACGTAGGTCGCCGCCCCGCCATATTCGCCGCCCAGCGCCAGGCCCTGGATCAGTCGCATGACGATCAGCGCCACCGGCGCGGCGACGCCGATCCGGTCATAGCCGGGCAGCAGACCGACGACGAAGGTCGCCACGCCCATCAGGGTCATGGTCACCAGGAAGGTGTTCTTGCGGCCCCACAGGTCGCCCAGGCGTCCGAAGACGATGGCCCCGAACGGGCGGACCGCGAAGCCCGCGGCGAAGGCCAGGAGCGCGAAGATGTAGCCCGTGGTGGCGTTGACGCCGGAGAAGAAGTGCTCGGTGATAAAGCCGGCCAGCGAGCCGTAGAGATAGAAGTCGTACCACTCGAAAACCGTGCCGGCCGAGGCGCCGGCGATCACCAGCCGGTCCGACCCCCGCGTCCGCGCCTCCGCGCCCGTCGTCTCCGTCATCGCTTCGCTCCCCGCCCCTGATCTTGGAGGAGCCTAAGGCGAAGCCCAGCCCGCGCCTAGTGCAGGGCCCGGTGGTCGGGGTTCTTCCGCCAGAGTTCCTCGGTGAGCACATTGGCAAAGCCGAGCCAGCCCACATAGGGCGCGACCAGGTTGGCGGCGGGCGGGTCGATCCGGCGCGCGCGCCAGACATAGGCAGCCGAGGCGCCGAGCGAGGCGATGGCGGCGGACAACTGGCCGCCCAGCCGGTTGGGACCCAGCGCCATCCACACCGCATTCAGCGCCTGGACCGCGCCCCACAGGGTCAGGGCCTGGGTGCGCTCGGCGCTCTTTGGCGCGTTCCAGACCCGCAGGCCTGACAGGGTCAGCGCCATGAACAGCGGCGGCCAGACCATGGCGAACACCCGAGGCGGCGGCTTGAACGCCGGCTGCACCAGTTCCTCATAGTCGGAATAGACTTCCCAGTTGTCCTCCACCGGAGCGTTCATCCGCGCGATCAGGGCCGACAGCGCCACCGCGCCGACGGTCAGGCCGACGCCGTTGGCGATGTGCTGCGACGTGCGGCCACGACTGTTGGCCAGCCGGTCGATGGCGCCACGGACGGGGTTTGCTGACATGGACGGGCCTCCGACGATCTGAGGTAAATCCACGACAGCGCGTGGAGGTTCCTGGCGAGCCTGCACCGGCCCGGCATCGCCTGTCTGTGGCACAGTCGGCGGCCGGGCTGAAGCGTCCCGCGCGCCGGCCCGGTTTCCGGGACCCTTCGTCTTCGCCGCGCGTCGATGTATGAGCCGGCGATGGCCCCGCCGCTCTGTCGCCTCTACCTGATCACCCCGCCAAGGCTCGACGACCTGGCGGACTTTGGCCGAACGCTGGCCCACGCACTGGACGCCGGCGACGCAGCCGCCCTGCAGGTCCGGCTGAAGGACGCGCCCGACGCGGTGATCGCCGCGGCTGTGGATGTCCTGATGCCGATCGCCCAGGCGCGCGGCGTCGCGGTGATCCTCAACGACCGGCCGGACCTCGCCCGTGCGCTGGGCTGCGATGGCGTCCACATCGGCCAGGATGACATGCCGCTGGCCCAGGCGCGGGCGATCCTGGGCCAGGACGCGATGATCGGGGTCACCTGCCACGACAGCCTGCACCTGGCCATGGAGGCGGCCGAGGGCGGCGCCGACTATGTGGCCTTCGGGGCCTTCTTCCCGACCACCACCAAGGATGCGCCGACACGCGCCGATGCAGACCTGCTGACCGGCTGGCAGCTCGACATGGTGATCCCCTGCGTCGCCATCGGCGGGATCACGGTTGCGACGGCGGCCGGCCTGGCCACGGCGGGCGCCGACTTCCTGGCCGTCTCGGCGGGCGTCTGGGGCTACGCCGACGGTCCCGCCGCAGCGGTGGCGGCCTTCAACACCGAGATCACCAAGGGCCTGGCGGCTCGTCACTCGGGCGGTGGACCCTCGTAAACCGGGATGCCCCTCGGCGACGTCACGAACGGGTGGCCGGTCCCAGTGTGGGTCATCCGGTGCGGCCCCGGCAGCGTCGGATCGGCGAAGGCGCCGCCCGCCACGCCGATGATCGGCTCGTCGTCGTCCAGTTCCCACAGCAGGCTCGACCCACAGCGCGGGCAGAACTGAAAGGTGGTCGAGCCTGGCCGGTGGAAGGTCGAGGCGGCCCCCTCGCGCCGCACCAGCTGCTCCGGCCGGAAATAGACCGTCACCCCGAAGAAACTCCCCGTCCGCCGCTGACAGCGGGTGCAGCAGCAGGCCGAGACCAGGATCGGCTCGCCCTCCAGCGTCAGCCGGAAGTCGCCGCACGCACAAGCGGCCTCTCGCATCGTCATGACCGTCTCCTTGCCTTCAAACCTACGGGCGACTAGGTATCGCGCCCACTTTCCGCGCCCGCTACCCGACCTGAGATCTTTCACACCGTGAGCACGCAATCCGCCCTGCTGAAAGTCATGACCGACGCCGCGCGCAAGGCCGCGCGCGGGCTCAACCGCGACTTCGGGGAGCTCAGTGAACTGCAGGTGGCCAAGAAGGCGCCGGCCGACTTCGTCTCCGCCGCCGACCTGAAGGCCGAACAGACCATCTTCGAGGTGCTGTCCAAGGCCCGCCCCGGC
>JANXXA010000273.1 GCA_025350885.1 Phenylobacterium sp. | reverse complement strand
ATGGTCCGCGAGCGGCTGACTGGGGTGAAGCCGCCGGCCATGGCCCAGCCTCTGGTCAACCTGTTCAGAGACGAGATCGAGGCCAAGGCGGGCGCCGACCTCGACCGCCTGACCGAGGCGGTGCAGGACCAGAAGGCCTTCGCCCGCATCGCGCGCGCCATCATCCGCGACCTGAAGATGGGCGACGACATGTCCGACGCCAGCGACCCGGCGGACCAGGACGAGGACGGCGGCGACGACGGCGAACAGGAAGCCGGTGACGACAGCGACGACGGCGACGGTGAGGGCAAGTCGCCGCAACAGTCCTCGATGGACGAAAACGACCCGACCCACCGC
This sequence comes from Phenylobacterium sp., assembly GCA_025350885.1. Taxonomy (GTDB): domain Bacteria; phylum Pseudomonadota; class Alphaproteobacteria; order Caulobacterales; family Caulobacteraceae; genus Phenylobacterium. Next base: position 1,825 of record JANXXA010000273.1, on the reverse strand, counting down.
GAGAGCGACGACGCCGATTCGCAGATGATGCAGGCGCAGGATGACGCCGACGCCGAGGACTCCGACGAGCCGCCGGAGATGGGCGACGGCGAGCAGCCCGCCCGCCCGGACCTGAAGGGCGAGGGCCGGCAAGTCACCTACAAGGTGTTCACCACCGCCCACGACGAGATCGTCGGCGCCGAGGAGCTTTGCGACGCCGAGGAACTGACCCGGTTGCGGGCCTATCTGGACCAGCAGCTGGCCAGCCTGTCGAACGTGGTCTCGCGCCTGGCCAACCGGCTGCAGCGCAAACTGTTGGCGCAACAGAACCGGTCGTGGAGCTTCGACCTGGAAGAAGGCCTGCTGGACGTGGCGCGGCTGACCCGGGTGATCGTCGATCCCACCGCGCCCCTGTCGTTCAAGGAAGAGAAGGACACCGAGTTCCGCGACACCGTGGTCTCGATCCTGATCGACAACTCCGGGTCGATGCGCGGCCGCCCGATCATGGTGGCGGCGGTCTGCGCCGACATCCTGGCGCGGACCCTGGAACGCTGCGGGGTCAAGACCGAGATCCTGGGGTTCACCACGCGCGCCTGGAAGGGCGGTTCGTCGCGGGAGGACTGGCTGAAGGCCGGCAAGCCGCCGCAGCCTGGCCGGCTGAATGATCTGCGCCACATCATCTACAAGGCGGCCGACGCGCCCTGGCGGCGCGCGCGACGCAATCTTGGCCTGATGATGCGCGAGGGGCTGCTCAAGGAAAACATCGACGGCGAGGCGCTGATGTGGGCGCACCAGCGGCTGATCGGCCGGCCGGAAGCGCGGCGCATCCTGATGGTCATCTCCGACGGGGCGCCGGTGGATGATTCCACGCTGTCGGTGAACTCCGGCCACTATCTGGAGCGCCACCTGCGCGAGGTGATCGGCGAGCTGGAGGGGCGCAGCCCGGTGCAGCTGATCGCCATCGGCATCGGCCACGACGTCACCCGCTACTACCGGCGCGCGGTGACCATCGTCGATGTGGAGCAGCTGGCCGGCGCGATCACCGACCAGCTGGCGGGCCTGTTCGAAGAGGAGCCTCGCAAGATGACGCGGCGCAATGCCGCCATCCTGCAGCCGCCGCCCAACACTCAGGGGCCGACCGGCCCGATCAAGCGCGCGACCTTCAAGGACGTCCGCAGGGCGGTGGCGTGAGCCCCCTCGCAGAGCTGGAGCAGATTGAGCCCGGGAGCCGCGCCATGAAGACCGACGTTTCAATTCCCACCCCCGACGGCGACGCCCGCGCGTTCGTGTTCACGCCGGATACCGGTCAGGGTCCCTGGCCCGCGGCGATTTTGTTCATGGATGCCCCGGCGATCCGCCCGGCGATGTTCGAGATGGGCGAACGCCTGGCCCAGGCCGGCTACTTTGTGCTGCTGCCCGACCTGTTCTGGCGCGCGGGCCCCTATCCGCCGCTGGATATCGTCAAGGCGTTCGCGGGCGACCCCGAGATGGGGGCGCTGTTCGCCCGGCTGCGCGCCTCGACCGACGCGGTCCGGCAGATGACCGATACCGGCGCCTGCCTCGACTGGCTGAAGACCCAAAGCCAGGTCAGGCCCGGCAAGGTCGGCGTCACCGGCTATTGCATGGGCGGCGGGATCGCGCTCAGGGCGGCCGGAACCTTCCCCGACCGGATCGCCGCGGCGGCGTCGTTCCACGGCGGCGGCCAGGCCACCGACGAGCCCGACAGCCCGCACCTGCTCGCGCCCCGGATCACCGCCCGCGTGCTGGTCGCCGGCGCCGACGAAGACCGGCACTTTGACGCCGCTCAGTGCGAACGCCTGGACGCTGCGCTGAAGGCCGCCGGCGT